>JALHOR010000153.1 GCA_022842885.1 Anaerolineae bacterium | reverse complement strand
ACCAATTCGCCCAAATGTTTAATCAACTGGTTGATTTGCTGACGCATAATCATCATCACATCATCCCAAATCACATCTGTGGGCAACTGTGTCTCGCGCAAATCGCGGGTGCTTTCCAGATAGGCGATTGCCGGCTCGACATCGGGGAAAACCAGCGCCCCCGGCAAATCATAACGCACCACCGCGAAGAAATGCCGTGCTAAAATGCGCGTGCCATTTTCCAGCGCGAAGTGGTCACTGGGCAAGGATGGGGCGCGGACTTGTGCCGCCCCTTGCCGCGTCAGCAGCACAATCGCCCGGCGCATCAACACTTGCAGTTCCGGCATCGTCTGCATACTGTTCGTGGCAACCATCATCACGCCGCCCGGTTTTAAGACGCGCCGCAATTCTTGAACCGCCTGTTCCACTTCGTCCACATGGTACAGCATGTGATTCGCCATCACCACATCAAAATAGCCTGTGGGATACGGCAAATGGATCACATCTGAGAGGGTCAACTGTCCGCGTTCTGCCGGATGCTCGACCAACATCCCCGCCGATAAATCCATGCCAAAATACTGGACACCGGGTAATAATTCCTCAAAGCGCGGATAATATAAGCCCGGACCACACCCAGCATCCAAGACTTTTTCATCGCCGCGCCATTGAATACAGTTTATCGCCCACTCCACGAAATCTTTTTTCGGCACAGTGTATTTATCGTGCGTTTCGTGGCGGATACGCAAATTATCATTTGTTGCATACTGTCGCTTGACAGCATCGTGTTCACGTTGAGAGGTCATAAGCCATCCGAATAGAGGCGGTTTATCTATGCCTATTATAATAGCCTGTGAATAAATTCGCGCAAGCATTCTCTTTAATTATACAGCGGACTGGACAGTTCTGATGGTAAATTATTTAGACATTCTAGCAGCACACCAGCGATTACGCCCGTTTTTGCCCATGACCCCACTGGAACCAACCGCGGATTTAGCGCCGCAGACTTGGTTAAAACTGGAAATTGTCAATCCGACTCATTCATTCAAGATACGGGGGGCATTAAACGCGATTTTATCCTTAAATGCTGCTGAGAAACAGCATGGGATTATTGCTGCTTCATCTGGGAATCATGCTCAAGGGGTGGCATATGCCGCCTACCAACACAATTTACCTGCCAGAATTTATATGCCCCAGCATACCCCACAGCGCAAAATTCAGGGAGTCAAGCGTTTTGGTGCAGAAGCAATCTTATTTGGTGCCGTTTATGATGATGCTGAAGCCGAAGCCAAACGAGTCGCTCAACATAACAATCTGCCATTTATTTCGCCCTATAATGACGCACGAGTGATTGCTGGCGCTGGCACTATTGGTCTAGAAATTCTGACACAGTTGCCAACAACCGCCCGCGTCATCGTGCCGGTCAGCGGCGGCGGTCTTATCAGCGGCATAGCATCAGCCATCAAAGCCACTCACCCAGACATCACTATTATTGGCGTTAATGCCCTATCTGCGCCGGCTATGTATAACCGTTTTTATAACGCACAGCATCCAGAACAACCGGAAACACTGGCAGAAGCACTCTCTGGTGATATTGAAGCGGGTGCAATCACCATCCCTATCGTCAAATCGTTAGTAGATGAAATCGTGTTGGTCAGTGAGGCACATATCGCGGCGGCAATGCGCTGGATGCTGGAAACGCAAGGCTGGTTAGTGGAAGGTGGCGGTGCTGTGGGTGTCGCAGCGGTGCTGCACGGCATTATTCCCGTAGATGACCGCCCAACAGTCATTGTTGTCAGCGGTAGCAATGTGGATTTGACGACGATTCAGCGTGTGCTTGGAGAAAGCGTATCGTAAAACCAGATGGGGCGAGAAGTCCTCGCCCCAAAATTCGATGTCGAACTCAGTTTATGGTTGACTTGGAATAACCAATTGCTGCCCGATTGCGAGTCTATCAGGGTTAGTCAAATCATTGGCATCAATCAATGCCTGAATAGAGACGCCATACCGCCGGGCAATGGCACCTAAGGTTTCGCCGGAGCTAACCGTATGTAATGTAACACCGGGCGGTAATGCTGTTGACGTGGCGACACCTGTGGTTACGCCGCCGGCGCTGGTTGCCGCAGGGGCAATCGTTTCGCCATCTACTGCCAAACACCCCGGAATTTGCAACACTTGCCCCGGCTGAATAACGCTGTTTTCAGTTAAATCATTCGCCAACAGCAAATCACTCAAGCTAACGCCATTGTTGACAGCAATCCGAAACAGATTATCGCCCGAAGCGATGGCATATTCACATTCGCCACTGGGCAAATTGGCTAAATCGGTTGGCGTCGGGAGTAGCCCCGGCACACCAACGGGCGTTGCACTCCCCCCCGGCGTCCCTGTTGGGATGACAAGCTGCGCTGGATTGCCCGGTTGAGGGGTAATAATTTGGGGTGGTGTGGCAGTGGGCAATAGCGTAGGTGCCGAGGGCGGCGTGACGGAAGGCTGGCGCGTGGTATCAAGCGTTGTAGCACTTGCCAGTGGTTGAATAATGATAATCGTTGGCGTTGGCGATGCCGCCCCTAATGGTTGCACATCTGGCACTTCGGCAGGGGTACTTGCCATTTCTGGCAGCGCCGTACTATCGGCTGTTTCGTTAGGGTTTAAAATAATGGGCTGGGTAGGAATAGTGGTTGCAATTTGGACGGGTTGCGTGTCTGATTGGTTGTTGACCGTCTGAAACTCATCATTTGCCTGACGGTAACACCCGGCAAGGAGCAGCAGCGCCGCCAAAACTACCATTTTTTTACGAATGAAAATCATTATAGATTTGCTCCTGCGTGGTCGAACATTGCGCCCTGATTATAGCCTTGATTATGATATTCTCGCCAATCGCCAGCGCCAACTGAGACTTTTGGACTACTGGCACGTTTCTGGCAATAGTGTTGTCGGGTCAGGGGCTGCAAAGGTTAATATGATTTGTGAGTTGGATGGTGCCATAAATAAGGTCAGAAATTCGTTCATCACGATGTCAGCTTCGGCTTGGGCTTGCGCCAGAATCCCATCTTCCAGCGCCTTATCCCGGAACTGGGCGACGGCAAAACGCCGTGATGAGGTATCCAAAACAGGTGACGGAGCTGCAAAAATGCCGCTGCTGCGCTCTACGATATACGATTGATTTTCGTTCAAAAAGCAGTTTAACAGTACAGGTGATGGCAAACGCATGGTCAAGGTATTCGTTGTTTCGTTATAGCTCAGGTCGGCTTCGGTGAGCGCATCAAAGTTAATCCCCGCTTCGACATGTCCGACAGCGACCATCACCAAACTTTCGCCATACAACCCGGCTAATAGAGACGGCATTTCAGTTTGACTGCTAACAACATTGGCATAATTAAACCGAATCGTGGTCAACTGTGCTAATTGTTTCATACGAGCAATTTCTGGCAGCGTGATAATGCGCGGTGGTGGCGCTGCCCCTAGCAAGCCAGATACAAAATTGCCCGCGCCATTAAACGCATTACTAATCCCTGCACCCACGCTACCAGCAGCTTGAATACTCACGACAATTGCCCCTAGTGCCAAAAACAGCACAATCAGCGCCGTTGCTCCTAGAACACCCAAACATCCCATACACCCGCGAAAACCGCCTTTTTCCAGCGATAGAGGTGCAATAGGCGTCTTTTCACCCGGTAGTGGCACAGTGCCTATCTCCGACATGGGTATCGCTGAATATTGAGCAGTCATTTCCCCCGCATCGGGTAATAAAGGTACGGATTCAACTGCCGGAGAGGGGGTGATTTCAGGTGGAATTGGCGGTTGTGGGTTCGGTGATTGAGTCATGCATGTCTCCGGTTATGGTTGAGCATCTAACAGTTGCAAAAGACCATCGGGGTAAAGCGGGGCATGTCCCTGACGAAAATAGTCTAATGATTTCCATTCGCCTGTAAATAAGATTTTGCCATCATCAGTGCCTTCCACAGTATAATCATCACTATTGCGATCATGGTCTACAAATGACCCATCGAATATCAACACAATCTCGTGACCCATGTCGCTATTATAGACAAAAATATTCTCTAGTGTTCCTAGGTATTTCAGTTGGCTCACTTCTGCTTGGATTTCTTCGCGGATTTCGCGGGCAACGGTGGCATGAGCCGGTTCACCAAATTCAATGCCGCCGCCCAATGGACGATAGTAGGTTTGCTTTTTGACCGAATCATATCCGGCGGCGACAAAAATTTTGTCATCGCGTCGGAAAACACACAACGCCAAAGCACGAATCCGCTGTTTTTTTGACATTCTGGCAATCTCATTCTAAAAATTGGCTACGCTTAATTTTAATCAAGGTTGCCTCCCCACAGAAAGAGGACTTTATGCTGCGCTGCGGGATTGATATGATTGAACATGAACGGGTGGAACAAGGGATTGCCCGTCTGGGAGAACGTTTCTTGAATCGTTTTTTTACAGCAGGGGAACGCGAAGATTGTGCCGACACGCCCTATCGCCTATCTGCACGTTTAGCCGCGAAGGAAGCGGTTGCCAAAGCCTTGGGTACAGGCATTGGCGATGTGCGTTGGGTTGAAATCGAAATTCGTGTGAATAACCCACGCAAACGCCCCGTCCTACATTTGTACGGGGCAGCCGCACAAGTAGCAGCCGAATTGGGACTGACCCAGTGGGATGTGAGTTTAACCCATGCGCGAGAATATGCCGCTGCGATGGTGGTGGCAATGGGGTCATCATGATGGCTGGACAAACACAACGCTTGGTGATGTGTCGGGGGCAATACTGCAATATGGATAGGCGAGCCGATAAACTCATTGCCCGCCTTGAACCGCTTTTGGAGGACATCAATGGCGAGACTTATCCACCCCCTATTCGGCTTGTTACTGCCAATTGTTTGAGTATGTGCGGCGCGGGTCCCAACGCGATTTTATATCCAACAGGGGAAGTTTTTAATGGTTTGGATGAAACAAAATTATTGCAACTTGTGGCAGAAAAATTGCAATCTAGCTAAAAAACAGGCGGCAGATAGACCACCTGTTGGTTATTTAGAACGTTGAATACAACCCAACAAGAACCAACAGTGGCACTAACCCTCCCACCAATGTTCCCGCGATGACTTGTGCCGGGGTATGCCGCTGCAAGCGCAATCGCGCCGTCCCCACCAGCACCACCAACGGCAGCAATAGCAATGCCACGCTTAGGCTGAAGATAATGCCCGCCGCTACCATGGCGCTAGAAATGCTCATGGCGTGCATACTGATTTGCCACGCTAAGGTAATCAGGGCAATCACGCTGATTTGAACAAGGCTAATGAGCGCCAACAACGGGAAAATTGTGGGCGCGTTCAGCAAGCGTAGCAGCCACACGGCGAAGCCCGTACACACAATTGAAACCAGCAAAGGACGATACCGTTCCCGTCGTTCTTTCATGTGAATATCACCAATTTTGCCTTGCCACACCATCAAGGCGATATAAATAATCGGCAGCAAGCAAATGGGAATGCTGTATAACACCGCCCATAAAAGCGCCTGTTCGGGTGCATATTGTAGTGCCACGGGCAGCACAATCACCGCCCACACAATCGGCGGACTCACAATGTCGGAGACAACCCGCGCCCATGAAAATTCTGGGAGGCGCGATTTTAATGCTTGCAAACTGGTCATAAGCACCTATAACTAAATTTCAGGAACGTATCTATTGTAGCATAGCTCAGATTATGAAGAACTAGCGCAAATTTAGATTAAGGTTTCTGGGGTCTCTTTTAACACTACGTTGTCATGGGGAGATTTTGTTGCAAAGCGGCAAGCAGCCAAAAACAATACGATTGTTATAATCGGCGGCATACCCCCACCAGATGTACACCGCTAGACGCGGGTAACAAGCGCGTCAGCCAAACGCTGCCCCGAAATAAAATGTCATGAAATGCAAGATAAGTGGGGTCAGCAATAATGCGGCAGTCTTCTAAAAGCATTCCACCAACCTGTGCCAAGTGGCGCACATCATCCGACGTATTGGCGCGATACACCACGGGAAATGTATCGGCTTCGGCACGTCCATACAAATATGGCACTAATACTTGTTGAAACGGCTTCAATAGGCGATTTAAGACTGTGACAGGGCTGTGGCGATTGGGCGTTAAAAAAATAAAGATGCCACCGGGTTTCAGGATACGCCCAATCTCGTTAAAAACGGTGGGTGGGTCTGTGAGATGCTCCAACACCCAAGCAGCAATCACAATATCTACCGAGGCGGACGCCAGCGGCACTGCCTCAGCCAAGGCAGTGATACGTGGTAAGTGCGGCAGGCGATGTTCTTTAAGCGATATAAAGTCAGGGTCAGCGCCAATGCTGTAAAGCGATATTGCTTGCAGTTGTTCTAAAACGCCACCTCGCCCACAGCCAATATCTAGTAACACCCGATTGGCTTGGCAATGTTGGCGAATCAACGTTTCATAGATATTTGTGGCGGGCTGCCAACCCGGTGTTTCTTGGGCATAACGGGCGCGATATTGATTTTGGCGCTCAAGCGAGAGGGACATGCGCCACCTCATCATCCGGCGAAGGGGTATCAATCCGCATCTGGCGATACCCGGCTAAGGCATATACGAAGACACCCAATGACGAAATGCCAAAACAGGTGATAATCCCCACTGCCTGCACATTGCCGAAGAAAATATCGCCGGTCTCTGTCCGCAAATGCGACCCAAACCCAAAAATATCTGCCAACCCTGCCAATGCTGCCAATAACAATCCCGTTATCGCAAGGCGCAGCCCAATTTGCTGTAACAAATTGATTTGGACACCCAAATAAAATGTGTATCTAACATAAATAATGGCACCAAAAATGAGTAAGGCGTACCCGATGAGCAACATAAATACCTGAATCACGCCGATACCCAAGGTGGGTTCAACACCAATCAAACCGGGAAATAACCCCATCAACAGGAGAACAATGCCCAACGCGCCTAGCGCAATCCCAACTTGTCCGAAGCGAGTCATGCTCTATTCAATCTGGTCTTCATCAAAAATAAAATATTCATCTTGTTCCGGGTTATGTTGCGCCAACCAATCTTCGCAGCGTTCAATCAGCCAATCACCAAAAGTCTCTAAAAATGTCAGCAGCGGTTTTGCTTCTTGCGTCGGTTGCTGTGTCCATTGATGTACCTGCTGCATGGCTGCTGCCTGCACGGGATAGTAGCGACAGAACTGCTCAGTCGCAATATCCACATCGCAAGTATAGGCTTTGATTTCTTCCATGACCAAACTAAAACCCGTCAAGATAAGATGTTGGCATACCCGCTGACACCACTTGGCGATATGGGCAGGAGTGGGCGTGGTTTCAATTTCGGCGATGGCTTCTTGTATATCCGGCAGCACATTAACAATATGGTCATTGGCAATTGCCAAGCGCGTCGGGCGATGCAGCAAGTTATAACGCGGCAGTTCGGGCATTAAATCACTACCCCAGACACATAATGCCTGCGTCACAAGGTGGAAGGCACCGGGCGAAAATTCTTCTGGATTACGAAACAGGTAGCCTTGTGGCAGCAAATCAAGGTGAACAGTCGTCACGGAGGTATGGTTAGCCGCAAGCTGATTAGCTGTTAAGGGCAACCAATCTTGCATGACCAATTCGGGGTCAACCGAATATTCTAGCACGCCTATCACTTCAATCGGCGTTTTTCCGGGTATGGCTAAACCACGCGGGATAGCGCCCACAATGTATAAACTGTGCAAATCGGCTTCGATATGGTGGGTATAAGCCGCGATAATTTCCTGCAAGACTGCCGCAAATGGCGGTTGCAAGTGTGTTCGCTGGCAATCGTTTAACAGATATCCATGTTGGTCTGTTTGCCAAAAACGTCCCATCACCTATCCTAAAACTCAATCCTAACGCCACCTCATTATAGGGGATGGCATCGCAAATGTGCAAAACACATTCTCTCGCTATAATTCAAGCATGGTTTAATTGCATAGCGGAAGGATAAATCATGCTCAACAATGCTAGCACCTTAGATAGTTTGGTCGCCAATGAATTTGCACTCGAAATTAATGGGCAGAAAATCAGTGGTATTTTACAAATCAGCGGGCTAGTGACCTACCAATGTGATGAGACCGGCAAACGCCAATTACCACCCTTTGAAATTGCCAAAATGGTCGAGCGCGATGGCAACAATATCTTTAATTCTTGGCTGCGTGAGACGTTGGCAGCCCGCCATTCGGCAGAACACCCGCGCCGCGATGTGACGATTGTGGCGGTGGATGATGGTGTGGTGACACGCCGCTGGACAGCCAAAAATGCATGGATTCAAGCCGTGCGTTATTCACCGTTTGACAGTGGTTCTTTTGAATTGGTTGCCGAAACAGTCGTTATCATGTACGACGATATTGAAGAAAACTGGACCGCTACCCAATAACCCCACAAAGCAAAAGGGACACGTTGGACGTGTCCCTCCGGTAATAAATTTATTCTAACAAGCCAGTTCACATCAGGCGACAGCTTATGTACCAGAGACTTCACATAGATTCCGGGTGATGTGCCAATTCTTCGTAGCGTTGATGCACATTCATAAACGCTATCAACACATCTGAGCGAGTGATAATACCAATCAATGTTTCACCCCGCATCACCGGTAGACAACCAATCCGATGAGTAAGCATTAACCGCGCTGCTTCCGACGCCAAGGCATCGGGTTCAATGATAATGGGTGCAGGCGACATCACTGCCCGGACAGGTACACGGTCAATCAGCACATCTTTTTGCCAATTATCGCGCTGCACAAAAGGCGAATTGAGCGCATATCGGCAGTCACGGTCACTGATGACACCCACCACATGCCCACTCGCACTTAACACTGGCAGATGTTTACAATGATGCTCATCCATCAACTCTAAAGCATTGCGGAGTGTTTTATCCACCCTAATCGTTACCGGGCGGGCAGTCATGATATCGAGTACATTCATAAGGCTTTCCTGTCCGGTGGGGGGATACCCCGCTCTACGCGCTCTTTATCCGGTTGGAACAGCCCGACGTGATTTAACGAGCATACGGAAAACATCGGACTCGGTCAGAATCCCAACCAGCTTATCATTTGGTTCCAAAACAGGGAGACCGCTTACTTTATATTCCAGCATGAGTTCAGCAGCATCCAACATGGGGGTCATGGGCGTTAACACCTGCACATCCCGCGACATCACTTTTTCTACTGTCAATTGCCCCCACAAATAATTCAGTTCCCAGATGCTTAAGGTCGTGGCGGCTGATGGGCTGGCTTCACGAATATCGCCAATCGTCACGATACCTACAAGACGCTCATCTTTAACCACTGGTAAACGGCGCACCTTTTTTTCTTTCATGATTTGATGCGCTTCACTGATGGGTGTTTGTGGTGTTACAGTATAAACAGGTGTTGTCATCCAATCTCTTACAACCACATTCTCAAACATACACCCCCCTTGCGATGGTGTTTCAATTGCTATGCCACCATGATAACCAAGTTCGGGCAAACGAAGGTACTACGATTTCTGTGATGAATGTCACACGGATTGTCACGGTTTGCGGGCTTTGCCTAAAACAACACCCCTTGTTTGCCCGTTCACCAATGCTGGACGAATATCGCCATCTGCCTCTAATAAGGTTGCTACCCAGACCGGCAGCAGCACCAACCGGAACGACATTTGCTGCACGAGCGTATGCACCGTTACCGTCACATCAGCGAATGGGTCATCACTGTACCCATGAAATTCGCGCATTTGTTGGCTGATTTGTTCCCGCGCTTGTAAAGAAGCAGCGTCAAAATCGAGCGTATAAATTTCGGCGCTGTAGCTTGCCAACAATTCGGGGGTATATGGCACTAAAGGCGCAAGATCGTACTTTCCGAGTTGTTCCAGTAAATGTGCGGGTGGCGATTTTACGCCAAAGACCATAACATCATTTGCCATTTCCGTCAGATTTTCTTGGCGGGTAGGCATGGCTGTTTCGTAACGCGAACTTTTTTCATGAATTGTGCGTGTCACTTGCAAGACCGTATCAAAATACCAGCAAGGCAAATACACCCCTTCTATGCGCGTCTGTTTAACAGAATTATCCCTGAATAAGCCTTTGAAACGTTCAAAACGGCTGTTGAGCGCCTGCTGTAATTTTTCTTGGGCTTGTGCTTCTGTTATGGCGAAAGGAATCACGCCGTCCGGTTGTTGGAAGGAGGCGAGCGCATCTTTTTGGATAACTTGCTTGGAGCTACAGAAGGGGCAGCGGGCAGCGATTTTGCCCGGTGGAAAAGTACGTTCTGCGCCACAGGTTTTGCATTGCAGCAGGTGTTCGCCCACTGCCCAAGCCACCTCCTGCCCGCGCTTGCGAATCAATTCCATCGAAACGGATTTCATGCCCAACTCTCTTTTGACATGCGGTTTTTCGGTATAGCCACAAAAAGCACAAACTGCCTGCGTGCTATTGGGCGCCAGCGTTAGTTCACCGCCGCATTTGGGACAAGCAAGAGTGGTGGTTCTGACACTCACCGGAGCCGGAGCATCCAATCGCTGCGGGTCATAGGCGGGATTCGCTGACCGGGTGGCTTCTTCTAGGGTAATTTCTTCGTTTAACAACATCAATTCGCGGATCGCTTCGCTGTGGCTTGGGCTGCGTGCCAAGATTTCGCCCAAGTGTTTGCGGCGTTCTGCGCCATCTTCCGAGATGCGGGCAATCCACAAATGAGCATCCAGAA
>JALHOR010000152.1 GCA_022842885.1 Anaerolineae bacterium | reverse complement strand
TGTTGCAGCAAGCGAATATCCATAATGCGCCCACCGCGCAAATCAGAGAGAAAATAGAGTTTATCGGGGGCGTTTTCCAAGAGTGTGCGGATAGCCTCTAAGATGTTTTGTTCGGGGGCTGTGCCTTCCGCAGGCAAACGATACCACTTGATGAAAACGAGTTCTGACGATAAAGAAACGATGCGAAAATGCATGATGATTTATCCGCTTAAAAATAGGTCACGATTTCTTTAGGAGTATAACACGAGTGCGAAATCTCATTAATTAATGACGAAACTCTTAATCAAGTTTTCATGCTCATTGTCATCATGTTTGCGGCTTAATGTCACCCATTGCCGCACACCATCCCGAAAAACCTGCAACTTTTTGGAGTGATGAGTGGATTATCTCCCCAATTTGCTTAATCTCATTGCCACATTTCAATAAATCTTCATAACTCCTGTCTACAATCTGTTTTAAACACCTGTAAAAAATACGTAAAATTTAAGTTTTAGCACGGATTAGCCTATGAATTTCCAGCATCTTCCGCTTTTGGCAACGCCATTAATTGGACGTGATGATGAATTGGTACAGCATAGTCATTTGCTGCTGGATACAGAATGCCGCTTGTTGACGCTCACGGGGGCGGGCGGCATCGGCAAGACCCGCTTGGCAATTGAGATTGCCCAACAAGTGAACGATTATTTCCGGGATGGCGTGTATTTTATTCCGCTAAATGCCGTGACCGATGGCGATGCGCTAATTTTTTCCATCGCGGATTCGTTAAGCCTGCAACTCCACACCGGACTGTATCCTGAAGGGCAACTGTTAGCCTTTTTACACAAGAAAAATATGCTATTCGTGTTAGATGGTTTTGACCATTTGACTGACATTGCCGAAACGCTTATCCATTTGCTGGAACATGCGCCGCGTCTAAAACTGATTGTCACCTCGCGGGAGGTGCTGCACCTACAAGAAGAATGGGTGCGGACACTCGCGCCCTTAGCCTTCCCCATATCAACGCCCGAATACCTTGCGCCGATAGCGGTGGGAGCAGACAAGCCGTTTGGGCTGCCTACATCGGCATATGCCAACGCCGATACTGGCGGCAGCATTGAGTTATTTTTGTATCATGCTCGGCGGCTGCGCGGGGATACTCTCGCCCGGCAAATTGAATTATCGGCGGCGCGTATCGCCCAATTATGTGAAGGCAATCCGCTGGCGTTAGAATTGGCGGCGGGCTGGTTGAAAACATTACCTATCGAGACGATTGCACTCAATATTGAAAATAATATGGATTTTTTAGCCGCGCAAACGCGCAATATGCCTGAACCGCATCGTAATTTTCGTGCCGTGTTTGAAACATCCTGGCAGCAATTAAGCCCAGCGGAGCAGACTGCCCTGCGTCGCCTTGCCGTTTTTGCTGGTAGCTTTACGGCTGATGCTGCTTACCACATTGCTGATGTTGCGCTGCCAGTGTTATCCAATTTAGTCGCTAAATCGTTGCTGACGGTCATGGGCGGGAGTCGCTATGGCTTGTCTGGTCTGCTGCGCCCCTATGCCATTGAAAAATGGGAACAAGCAGGCAGTACCGATGCCCTACGTGGGGCGCACAGCAGTTATTATGTGACGTTCTGGCAGCGCCGCGAGAGTGCGTTGTATCGGTCAGCGCCCATACGCGCCGAAATTATGGCGGATTTGGATAATGTGCAAGCAGCATTTGCCCATGCCACTGCCCGTAGCGATACCCTACGCTTATCTGGCACGCTGGAAGGCTTCCGGCGGTTTTGCGCTTTATTGGCACGCACCCGCAGCCGCGATACTGCCGAGATGCCGGCACTGCTGCTGGATGCTCCGGCAACCCTGAACGAGACTGCCCCACTCAGCGAACCCCTCAGTCAGCGCGAGATAGAAGTGTTATCCTTGCTGGCGGCGGGTTGTTCCAATATCGAAATTGCTGATACTTTGGTGATTGGCATGAGTACGGTAAAAAAGCATATCAATCATATTTTCAAAAAATTAACCGTCACCTCGCGCGTGCAAGCCATTTTGCGTTCCCGCGAATTGAATTTGGTGTGATGGTTTCGATGGCTTCCACCGTGCCGTAGTTGTTGTTGATGTTGAGGATGGTTGCGCCGATTTCGAGTTCGCTGATGTTGACCCAACCGGAGAATTTAGAGCTTTTTAGTATGTTTTATTACTTCATCAAGTGTGTGATGAAGTTTATCGAATGTTGTTGTGACCATCTCTCGACGCTTATTCACATATTCAACATCATCGGGATCTTGACTGATATTATCATACAAACTTAAGTATTCACTTTTCCATCTTTCCACTTCTTTCATTTCTAAATCAGGATATATTTTATAATGGTCAAACAAAGTTGCTAAAATATCAACATTTGCTAATATTTCATCTTCATCAAAATTGTCTTCTGTGAGATTCTTAAATGCTTCAGTAATTTCGCTAATAATCCTTTGAATCCATGTTCCCAATACATCAAGGGCATAATCCGATTCAAATACACCTGACTCCCATACACCCATAAATCTATCTCCCTGAGCTTCCTCTATTTTAGCTGACGGTAGCAATGTTCGATACAATGTAATTATAGATTATAGATAGAAATAAGCATGTTTAGATCATTCTATTCATTGTTCAACCGCATCTAAATCATATCGGATGGTTGCGTCAAAATCGCCACAGATTAAGAACCGTGCGGCTACATAAAGCCAAAACGCACTATCGCCCCTTGCGACTGCGATTCAGGCGTTCCTGAATCAGTCCCTTCAGTGGACTTTGTTTTTTCTTCAGCCGGACATTTCAATGTCTGGCTGTAACCCGGCACGCCCAACACCGGGTCTTTGTTGAGGAATGTGCCAAGCGCAGGGTCGTAGTACCGGGCGCGGAGGTAGAGTAGCGTGGAAAACACAACAGCCTGCTCAGATTGAAGCAGGCTGTAAAATGCTTTCCTAATATTCAAAATTTTCCTTTACTAACTCATATAATTTATCAAATGTTTCAATGATAACAGATCGCCGTTTTTCGATGTAACCGGGTGTCTGTGCATATGCATGAATAGTTTTATCAAAAGTTGTCAAGTATTCTGTTTTCCAATGAACTACTTCTGACAGATCTCTAATTGTAACTGGCATCTCATCATAGTGTTCGCAAAGAGTCAAGAGAATATCAACATTTCCAATGATATGAGATTCTCCTTCATCATTATATAGTGTTTCTTCGGATTCAAATGTGAATGTGTGTCGAATATCTTGCTCTATTCTTTGTAGCCATATAGCAAGTAAATTATAAAAATCATCTCGGTCGGTATTACCAGTACCATCAACTGACATTATTTTATCCTATCAATATTTATTCATACATGGTATGCGGCGGAAATAGCCAATCAGGCCAATTGGGGATACTGGCCCGATCAGGTCCATTCCACCACTCTATCACTGCTCGCCTTGATCTCGAAAAATCCCCAAATACATTAAACCCCTGCTGCTGACTTAAAACGAGGAGTTGTTCTCTTCGAATGCGCTCTGCTATTTCCACAATATATGTTTGTTTTTGTATATCATTACGGAATGCACTCAAATCCAAAAAGGTATAGACTACATTGCCCTTATGCTCACCTTTTTGTTTATGTAAACGATCAACTAATGGTCTATTTGTTGAACCAACTTTGTAACCATCTTGCCCCCTTGGAAATTCGTATATACCTTGCATTTCGTTGTTGCGAGATATG
Organism: Anaerolineae bacterium; assembly: GCA_022842885.1. Classification (GTDB taxonomy): domain Bacteria; phylum Chloroflexota; class Anaerolineae; order Aggregatilineales; family Phototrophicaceae; genus JALHOR01. The sequence goes on along the minus strand of JALHOR010000152.1, from coordinate 7,198 downwards.
GGACCATTTTGCCTATTTACCCATCCTGTAGTTTCCATAGGATTAGGATAATCTTTTGCATACCACGCCCGTCGTTGCCGCAAGCTATTGCCGGCATTCGGTCCTGCGCTAGAGGCAGTGCCGACGCGCCCATCACCGGGTCTTTGCTGAGGAATGTGCCAAGCGCGGGGTCGTAGTAGCGGGCACCGATGGCGGCGGGGATGATATACACCGCAACCATGACTACTGTTATATACAACCCAGCTTCTAACACAGAAATTAAATTTTCATAATATGCTATGTTTTAGTATTCAGGGCATTCAACTAGTTTAGAATAAAGATTAGGAAATGCTTCCTGAATAGATTGGTTGGAATCTAAGCCTTTGCCGTGTGGCGTACCAGCAAAGGGTCCTGGAAAAGTTGCTGGTGGTCCCCCAGTTTTTGCCACATAGGCTTTTAGAGCAATATAAGAAAACAACTCGTAACTTGCATCCTCTCTACTTTGTGGGTCAAGAATCTCATGAAGAGAGTCTGGGTTCTCTAATGCTTTAGTGAACACGTCTTTCCCTCGTGATATTAGCCAAACACGAAAATTCAGGAAATTTTGCTCTCCTCCCACACAGGTGATGAATTCACAGACATCCCACAGTAGTAGACGATAGGCTTCGTCTTGCTTTTGCACAAATAGAGCCTCAAATTCAATAATGTTTTTCAACTCGAATCCTACAAGGATATCGGTTAGTATCGTAGTTTGTTTCTCAACAGAGCCATTTGCTTCTTGCTTCGCTTTCTCGATCAATTCCCAAAACATGTCTATATTCATACCATAAACCTTTGCGATTGTTAGCACCTGTGAACTTCCCCTAGTTTAGCGGACTAATGACTTCCTACACCCGCAACAGCATCTCGTATTGGCTCATGGTTTCTTTCGCGCCATGCTGGAATAAAGGTGGCGCGGCAGGATGGTCTTCTGGCAAATTCACCATATATATAGGCACATCTGGATTTTGTAGGCGTAAATGCGCGATGAGAGGCACTGCGGATATAGCATTTTCTGCGGTACAGATAATCTCCATGATTTGAACACTCTGCCCACTGCTGCTGTAAATTATTTCAACATTCGCCGCCACGATGCTTTGTAAAGTTGCGGCACGATGTCGGAAAGTTTCCGGCGCACTTTGCCAAGGATTCCGTACAGGTGATGGGCGTTCAATTGCCAGCAAAACATCGGTAGACTGTATAACCAATTTTGGTTCGGCAGGCAGCGCGTCAAAATTTAGGATGTGTAATTTTCGCAGTGTTTGAAAGCCGAGTTGCTGGTACAGCGCATAAGCGGCGCTGTTTTGCGTCAACACTTCAAGATATAAGTCTCGAATGCCGGTGTTTTTTGCCGATTCAATCAGCCGCTGCATCAATAAGTTACCTACGCCCTTGCGCCGCCACGCCGGAACAACGCCAATGCCCCCCACCCACCCCAGCGTCCCACGCCTGCCCAAATTAGCAATGCCGATGGCAGTCTCATCATCGTGTGCCACATACGACGCGGCTAAATCTAAATCGTGATTCACGACAAAGGCTTGCATCCGGTCAGCATCCATCTTGACAGTGGTAAAGTAGCCTTCGTAACTGCGGGTCATCGCGTCGGCAATATCGGCATAAGTGAGCGTATTGGCGAGAATGAATGTCAAAACCATGCTGAATCACTTTCTGATAATTTTAAAAAAGTATACCATTGAAAAATATTTTTGACCCCATTTTATTGCTGAAAAAAGCACCCCTCTGACCAGAACACCCGCGATGCGGTACAATCTCGCTAGAAATTGATTTTCGATACGAAAGGATTATTACATATGGCAGACTATACCCCAAAACCAGATCATAAATTTACTTTTGGCTTGTGGACAGTGGGCAATACTGGGCGTGACCCCTTCGGTGACCCGGTACGGCATAAGTTATCTCCGGTAGAATTGGTGCATTTGCTGGCAGATGTCGGCGCGTATGGCGTCAATTTTCATGATGATGATTTGGTGCCGATTACTGCGACTCCATCTGAACGTGCTGTGATTGTGCGCGACTTCAAGCAAGCCTTGAGCGATACGGGCTTAGTTGTGCCGATGGCAACCACCAACCTGTTCGGCGACCCGGCGTTCAAAGATGGCGCGTTTACCTCCAATGACCCCAAAGTGCGGGCGTATGCGCTGCATAAAACCATGCACGCCATTGATTTGGGCGTGGAATGTGGCGCAAAAATCTATGTTTTTTGGGGTGGGCGCGAAGGCACAGAAACCGATAGCAGCAAAAATCCATCGGATGCCGGCAAGCGTTTCCGTGATGCACTCAATTTCTTGTGCGAATATGTGCGCGACCAAGGCTATGACTTAAAATTTGCACTCGAACCCAAACCCAATGAACCCCGCAGCGATATTTATTTGCCTACCGTCGGCGCGATGCTCGGCTTCATTGCCACGTTAGACCATCCTGAAATGGTCGGGCTAAACCCGGAAGTCGCGCATGAACACATGGCAGGTTTGAACTTCCTGCACGCTGTGGCGGCAGCATGGGACGCGGGCAAATTATTCCATATTGATTTGAATGACCAGATGTTCGGGCGCTACGACCAAGATTTTCGTTTTGGCAGTGTCATGGTGAAACAGGCATTTTATCTAGTCAAATTTTTGGAAGATGTGGGCTACAGCGGCAGTCGTCATTTTGATGCCCACGCCTATCGCACCGAAGATTATGACGGCGTAAAAGCCTTCGCACGGGGCTGTATGCGGACGTACCTCATCCTCAAAGAGAAGGCTCGGCAATTCAATGAAGACAAAGAAATTCAGGCGTTGCTGACAGAAATTCTGGCAGATGATGGTACGTATAGTTATCTCAGCGGCGGCTACAGTGCCGATAAAGCGAAACAGCTTAAAAATACTACCTTTGACCGGGTGGCTTTAGGCGCACGCGGCTTGCCCTACGAACAACTTGACCAATTGACGATTGAGTTGTTGTTGGGCGTGCGGTAGACGAGTTAAAAGTTAAAGGTAGAACGTTAAAAGGCTTAGGTTCAAAACGAGTGATTTTCTGTAGGGACACGGCATGCCGTGTCCCTACAAAGGCATATTTTTCACACAATCTGAACATGAGCCAAGTAACAGCAGGGGTTTGGCGTGCCAATTCTGAAAATAACATCGCTACAAAAGGTAATCAAAGTAGGGGAGCGCCGATGTGCGCTCCCCCTTTTAACAGGAATTTGAGAATTATTGTTGGAGAAAAACATTGTACGCAATAATTTTTATTTATTTTTCTAAACGTTTCTGCTAGGACAAAACCATCATGGGGCGCTGGCAATCGCTGAAGCAACACATCATTCAACCCATTTTGCAATCATCCGCGGCACGGTTTTATCTTGTGGTCTGGCTGATTGCTGCGATTTATCTGACGCTGATAGGCGACGCGCCGATTTTCCAATTGGCATATGCTGTGGGCGTCTTGCTATTTGCTATTATCACCCTGCAAATCACCGAAGCGAAGGTTCCGGCGCTCGTGGCAGAAACTCCACAACGGCGTGTGGCATGGCGGCAAGTGGGCATTGCGACATTTTTCATCGCGCTCACGGGGTATACCTTTTTGGGAAATATTTTACCAGCAGGCGCAGCCAATGTTCCTCTCTGGTCGCCGTTGATAGCGGCGGTGGGTGGCTTGGGCGAACAAGTGTTAAGCGGGTCAGAGTGGGTATCTGCGCCGTATAATTTTTTTGCTAATCCGTTTCAATTTTTTATCGTGCCGGGCATTATCTTATTGTTGGCGGGCGTGCGTCCGGCGCAGATGGGCTTTCGGCGTGGGCATCGCGTGGTGCAGGTCATCGCGGTATGGTGTTTCATTCCGGCGCTGGTCATTATCTTTTCTGGCGTGCCGCTGCAACGAGTCGTTTATCGGCTGATTAGCCACAGTTTCCAGAATGGTTTCTTTGAAGAATTTCTTTTTCGCGGGGCGCTTCATGCCGGATTGCGGCGCGTGATAAAAGCCGATTGGGCGTTGGTGATACAGGCGCTGATTTTTGGAATATGGCACTTGGGGGCAAATGCGGGCATGAAGGATGGCAATGTGTTGGGCGCTATCGCCGTGTGTGTGACATCGCAAAGTGTGCTAGGCTTGGGTTTCGGCATAATACTACAGCGCACGCGCAACCTCATCGCGCCGTCGGTCTTCCATGTGGTGAGCAACACATTTGGGAGTTTGTGAAGGCGGCGGGTGCTGATTTTATGATATGATGAATAATAACAGGTAAGCATCAAGCTAGGATAACACGATGTTCATCCCAGTAGCGCAGACAAAATTAGTCACTTATGAAGAATTTGAAGCGTTTTTGACATCGCCAGAAAATCAACAGCGTTTATTTGAATTGATTCATGGGGAGATAATCGAGAAAATGCCAACAGATGAACACGGCGATTTAGTGGGCTTGTTGATAGGCGAATTGTATATTTATTTTAAAGGCAACCCAATTGGACGAGTGCAAGCTGAAGTACTGCATCGTCTGCCGTCAGACCAATTGAATGCCTGCCAACCGGACATCTCCATCAAATTAGATACCACCACACCGCCCATCAAAAAAGGGGCAGTACCACGAATGCCGGATATTGCGATTGAAGTGAAATCACCCTCCGATACTTACAAAGCCATGCGAGAACGCGCCGATTATTACATCCAAAACGGCAGCAAAATAGTAGTGCTGCTCTTCCCGGAAAAACAACTCATTGAAGTATATTATCCGGGAAAAGATGTCATTATTTTGGATATTCATGATACGCTAGAAGTCGGCGATATGTTGCCGGGGTTTGTGCTGCCAGTCAGTGCAATTTTTGGCGTCAAGCAATCCTGAAGGTCTATGCTCCATTCTTCATCACTGATGACCCACAATCGGATGCGGCACATACGGCGCTTCCAGATAGGCAATATCTTCCTGAGCCAGACGAACCGACAAAGCGCCGATGGCATCTTCTAAAATGGCGGTGCTGCTCTTCCCGGAAAAACAATTCATCGAAGTGTATTGTCTCGGCAAAGATGTCATCATTCTGGATATTCATGATACGCTGGAAGGCGGTGATATTTTGCCCTCATTCGCGTTGCCTGTCGTCAATATTGGTGAATGCCAACAAGGACACTTCCGCGCTGGCAACGTGTTGGATGCGCCAGAATATGATGAGGTTGCCGTATATAAATCAAACACAGTTATTTCCTGTGTTTTCAAATGACGTTATGACCACCCATCCATAACCGCCGCGTTTTTTGCACTGCCTGTCTCATTTGCGGCACGGCTATTCCCCCGCCCTCGCATATCGTCTATCCTCTATAATGAAGTGATGATGTTTTTTACTTTTTACAACAGGAGCAAAAATATTATGGCAGACCCAGTGCGGATAGGGGTGATTGGGGTGGGACAAATCGGCAAACACCACCTGAATACATACAGCCAAATTCCCGATGCCCAAGTGGTAGCAGTCGCTGATGTGAACGCCGACGAAGCGCAGCGGGTGGCGCAGCACTTTGGCGTTGAAACGGTGTATAGCGATTTTCGGGAATTATTGAAGCGCGATGATATTCAAGCGGTGGATGTGGCGCTGCATAACAATTTACACATGCCCGTCACGGTGGCGGCATTGGAAGCGGGCAAGCATGTCTACTGCGAAAAACCGATGGCAGGCGCCTATGTTGACGCCGAAAAAATGCTGAAAACCGCCCAAGCCACCGGACGCTTTTTACATATCCAACTGAATACACTTTTTGCCAACGAGACCAAAGCTGCCAAGGCGCTGATTGACGCGGGCAAATTGGGCAAGGTGTATCATGCGCGGTCACTCGGTTATCGGCGGCGTGGGCGTCCGTATGTGGATGGCTACGGCAGCCAATTTTTCGTCCAGAAAGAACATGCGGCAGGTGGCGCACTGTATGATATGGGCGTTTATCATATCGCCCGTATTTTGTACTTGTTGGGCAATCCGCAAGTATTGGCAGTCAGCGGCAAAACGTATCAAGAAACTGAGATGGATGAAGGTCGCCAGCGTGCCAGCGGCTACAATGTCGAAGAATTGGGCTTGGGATTTATCCGTATGGCGAACAATATTTCGGTAGATATCATCGAATCATGGGCGGTTCATGCGGGCGAATTTGATGGCTCGGCGGTGTATGGCAGCGATGGTGGTGTGCGTTTGGATCCATTTGGTTATTTTTTCAGCATTGGCGATATGTCGTTCAGCGCGGAAACTGATTTGGGCAACTTCGCCTATCGCCTGCGCCAACTGCGCGATGATGCCGTTGAAAATTCGCAGCAGCATTGGGTGAAGGCGCTGCAAGGGCGTGTGCCGCTGCTGCCCGCCGCCGAAATCGCGCTGAATACCATGCTGATTTCCGAAGGCATTTATCTCTCGAATCAGCTTGGGCGCGAAGTGACTGCTGATGAAGTGCGCGAAAAATCAGTGTCAACGGCGCTGAAGATTTAGCGGGGCAGCAACATGGGTTATAACAACAAAGATATTGAGTTTATGGTGCATACCCCACATGCTTAAAAACTGAGGGCGCAGCGCGAATGCCACCGCAAAATGGGTTATGCTTTGCAGGCTTCTAACTGCGCCGCCAGCGTCGAAATTTGATGGTCGGGAAAATGCCCGCGCCATTCAGCATTTTCGGGCGCGGAGAGCAGCCGCCGCAACTGCCATAAATGACTCTCGCCGCTGGCAACATCGCAAACGGCTATCGCCACTTGCAGCAGTTCGCGCCGGGCGTATGCCATGCTCCGTCGATCGCCTATCTCAGTATACAACGCTAACGCCGCCTCATATTCTGCTGCTGCCGCACCATACGCCCCCTCCAACCGCCGCACCTCCCCAAGTCCGTGCCGGGTGTTTGCCATGCCCAGTCGGTCGCCAATCTCGGTAAACAATGCTAGCGCCGCCGCATATTCCACTGCCGCCGCACCATACGCCCCCTCCAACCGCCGCACCTCCCCCAGTCCGTGCCGGGCATTTGCCATGCCCAGTCGGTAGCCCAGGGCTTCATACAGCGCCAGTGCCGCCGCAAATTCCACTGCCGCCGCCCCATACGCCCCCTCAAATCGCCGTACCGCCCCCAGTCCGAGCCGGACGTTTGCCATGCCCCGTCGGTCGCCTATCTTGGTATACAATGCTAGTGCCGCCGCATATTCTGCTTCTGCCGCACCAAACGCCCC
>JALHOR010000151.1 GCA_022842885.1 Anaerolineae bacterium | reverse complement strand
GTCTAGGAGTGCCTCGACACTACCCGAAAAACAGAATAAGGATGGTCATTTAGTGAAATCGGTTGTGATTACGGGGGCGTCATCGGGCATTGGTCAAGCGGCGGCTAAACGCTGCACAGCAGATGGGTGGCGCGTTTTTGCGTTGGTCTTGCCGCATGACGATGTTTCGGCGTTGCGTGCCAATAACGTCCTGCTTTTGCCAATGGACTTGACCGATGCCGACAGTATCCAACAAGTAACAGAAAAAATTGCGGCTGATATTGGTGATAAGGGGTTAGATGGCTTGGTCAATAACGCCGGAATCAATCTGCCCGGTGTATTGGAGGCGCTGCCCATTGAGGATTTGCGCCGTCAATTTGAAGTGAATGTGTTCGGACATTTGCGCTTAACGCAGGCACTATTGCCTTTAATGCGCCAAGCAAAAAAAACGAGAATCGTGAATGTCAGTTCGATTATGGGCAAAGTGGCGATGCCCACACTCGGCGCATACAGCATGAGCAAACATGCGCTGGAAGCCATGACCGATATTTTGCGCCTAGAACTTGCCCCGGCTATTCATGTGGCAGCAATCGAACCCGGCGCAGTACAAACCCCCATGACTGATGCCATGCCGAAATTGTTAGCGGCAGCCGAGTCTAAGTTACCCGATAGTTTGCAGCAACAATATTTGGGGCTTTTTGCCGGGATGAAAAATGCTTTACGAACCCAAGCCACCATGGCTGTTCCGCCCGAAGTCGTGGTCAATGCTATTTGGCACGCACTGACCGCTGATAAGCCTAGGACGCGCTATGTGCCGGGGGCAGCGGCAAAGGGCTTGCTCATCATGCGGAAATTTGCCCCTGATGCGGTGGGGGATATGATTTTGCGGCGGGTGCTGGGGATAAATTAGTACGTCAGCATTTCAACTATTAGAGTAGATTTTAGTATTGTAATTTATCATAATTTATCACCACAGAGACACTGAGAACACGGAGGTTTTCACTGAGAGATAAGCTAAAATGAAAAAGCTGAGAGCTATGAGGATATTTGCAATGCAAAAACGATAAATAGATTATGACACTTGCAAAACACACTCTTTGCACTTTTAACTTTCATCTTTTAACTTACCACTTTTTTCGTACCGCTGTTGTTCTTCTGCTATATCATCCATGCCATCCGAAGCATCGTTCTCTTGCAAACTCAATCGTTGAATATCGCGGTCGGGTAAATCAGCTATGCGCTGCTGTTCTTGCCGCAGACGATACAGGCGTTTTGCCAAAAATGTGCTGCGGCGCAGAATGCGAATCACCAGACCAAACATCACAAAAGCACACAGCGCATAAACACCACCCATGAAAATGGCACTTTGGGTATTAAGCGTTCCGTTCAGGGTTAATACCAGTGTAATCCCTACCGCAATCAACGACATGATAAGTGCAAAGCCAATAAACGGCGCTGCCAATAACAAAATACCCCAGCCGCCTGCCAATTCGCGGGTGCTGCATCCTTTTTTGGTTTTAGGCGCTTCGAACATGCTATGCCTCCTCTGAAAAATTCACTCAAGTTCAAAATCGGATAGCTGTAGGGGAGGGTTTAGAAACTCGCCCCTACAAAAACACACTTTTTAAACACGAGCCGAAAATTTAAAGAACGATGGAAGGCACAAAGATTTTTCTCCGTGAAATCTCGGTGTCCTCTGTGTCTCAGTGGTGATACCAACTGCTTTTAGCCATATTTGAACCCGCGTACCCCAATCCAGAACAACACGACTGCCGCCGCCAGCAAGACACCTACTGGCACTAATACATCGGTGAGCGTGCCTTGATAGAAGATGACTTCTTTAAAGCCACTCATTGCCCAATACACAGGCGAAATTTGGGCGATAGTCTGCATGATGGGCGGCGTAATTTCGATGGGCCACCACGCACCCCCCAATGGCGCTAAGGTCATGGAAAGCAGCAAACTCACGCCGTTGGCTTGCCCCTCAGTGGAAATGCGCGTCGCCAAGGCAAATGTTAGCGCGGCAATGCAGACCACAAACGCCACCATCGTGAGGAAAATGGCAAAAGGCGCATCCCCAAAATCCATGCCAGAAAAAACACCGACGATAAACACAATCATATATTGAATCATGCCCAGCGTGAAATAGGTCAGTGCCTTGCCCGCCAAGATTTCGGCGCGGGTGATGGGCATAATCACCAAGCGTTGTAAGGTGGCTTGTTTGCGCTCCCGAATGAGAATAAATAGCCCACCCATGACGGTGAACATCACAAACGTTGAGCCTTGCCCCGGCACTGATTGCCCAAAACCGGCTGTTGCCGCGCTAATCTCATTTTCCACCACTTCTTGATTCACAACATACTGAATAGTCAGCGGCTGTTGTGCTAGATAAGTCGTGGCGCGGTCATACACTTTTTGAGAAAATTCAGCACGGGTGGCATCATCTTCAAAAATAGGTGTATCTGATTCGGGGTCAAAATTGTCACCAATTTGGACACCCACCTGTGCCGCTACAATCGCGCCATTCACTTCCAAGACAGCGGCATCCAACGCCGTCAGCACAATATCCCCAGAGACGGCATCTGCCAACGAATAATAATCAATAGCGACAGGTTCAAACGTCTGCAATTTTTCAGCGTAACCCGCCGGAATGACAATTAAGGCTTCACTGATGCCATCACGCACGCGCTGTTGTGCCAATTCCAGCGTGAGTGTTTCATCATCTTCTAGGCGACAGTTGGTTTCTTCGCCATCATCTACCGGGCAAAAATAGAGCGATGCATTGGTGTTTCGCAGCGATTCTAAGACTTGTGCGGATTCGGGCGTGTTATCCAAATCCAAGAAATCCACGCGCAGCCGCACTGTATTATCACCACCGCCACCCGTCGCAATGCCCAAAATCAATGTTAGCACGACCGGCAGCACCACCAACCCGGCAACATTGCCCATATCGGCAAAGAACACGCGCAAGTCATTCAGGGTAATTGTTAAAATATTTCGCATGATGGTTTCTCCCCTAAATGCCTGACCGTTTGTTGAACAGCCATGAACCGACGATAAACATCACACCACCTTGTACTAACAGCACCAGCAAATTCAAGCCAATATCGGTATTGCCATTGGCGAGACTCAGGAAAGCCTGTGACCCCCAATAAATGGGCGAAAATTGCCCGACAATGGCTGGCAGCGTAAACCCAAACGCGCCGCCCAAAATCGCAAAGCCCGAATTAATCAGCGGACCCACGACTTGCGCTTGCTGTTGTGTGCGGGCAAACCCAACGATGAGCGACCCCACACCGGAGACCGATAAGCTGATGACCACGACTAACAAACTCACCCAAGCTAAATCGCCCCAGATGAACAGTAGTCTACCTTCAACGAGGCTGGCAATGAGCGTTAAACCGAGCATCAATAAAACAACTTGCAGCAGCACATTCAGATAGTTGCCCAAAATTTTCCCTACCAGAATGTACGAAGGCGGCATGGGTGCAACCATCATGCGCTGCAATGTGCCATTTTTGCGCTCATCATAGACCGAGAGCAGCCCAAATAATGATGTGAACAGCGCAAAAAACAACGCCTGCGCTGACCCAATCTGCACCAGAATTTGCACAAAATTACTCTGTTTTTGGATGGCAGTCAGCGGCTCGTTTTGGATAGTCACAGTATTCAGGGCATCACTGAAGGCGCAGCTAAAATCCGGCTGGAATGTGCCTGCGGCTTGCGCTGCCAGAAATCGCACAGCAAAACCGGGGCGTGCCTGTGATTCGGCAATGAAGGTGTTGAGCGTGGCGGCAACCGCGACATTGCCCGTGACAAATTGCTGGCTAATACCTGCCACAATGCCGCGTACAATATCTCCAGAGAGCGCATCGCCGCTGCTGGCATAAACTTCCAGCGTGGTTTTGGGCAGAGGAGTATCGTCAATATTGGCACCCACCACGGGCGCTAAATTCTGGCTGAAATCAGGTGGAATGATAATCGCCACTTGATACGTGCCATCATCCACGCCTGCCCGCGCTGCATCGGCAGATATAAGCGCCACAGCCTGAATAATCTCCGAGAGGGGTTGTTGTTCTTCTGTGGGTTGAACGACACCATCAATCACGCACTGATTAGCGTCAGTTACGGCGCTATCCGTTGGGATGAAAATATCAGTGAAAATCGTGCCATAATTAAACGTCTGATTGTTGGCAGTCGTGCCTTCATCCAGATTGACGATAGCAACATCAATTGCCCCAATATTGAGTGTGTTGCCGGATAAGCCGCCAAACGCAAAACCGATGATGGTGGATAACACCAAGGGCGTCACCAGAATCAGCAAAAAACTCCGGTCAGAATACGTGAGAAAAATTTCTTTCCAAGCAATAGTCCAGATTCGATTCATGGTTTAGTCCCTCAATGCTCGCCCGGTCAGATGCAAAAAGACCGCTTCTAAGTCCGGTTCGCGCACTTCCACCGATGAAATCTCGATGTCAGCTTCGTTAAGGACGCGAATCACATGTGGCAATGCCTTACGTCCGCGTTTGGCAAAGACAGTAATCATGCCGGGGATGGTTTCACCACCATTATCAGTTGTTTGTGATGGGGCATCATATAAAGCGCGGGTCACACTTTCGACGGTGGTTTCGACATTTTTGAGCAAGGCATCGGCAATCGTTTGGGTGCCGACTTTGAAGAGGAGGCGGTCTTCTTCGCCAACTTGTTGTGTTAATTCGCCCTGCGTGCCAAGCGCGATAATCTGCCCATGGTCAATAATCGCCACCCGATTGCTGAGTTCCTGCGCTTCTTCCATGAGATGCGTTGTATACAGCACAGTCATGTTGTATTCATCGCGCAATTTAAAGACCGTGTCCAGAATGCGGCGGCGGCTTTGCGGGTCAATCCCGACGGTGGGTTCATCCATATAGACCAACTGTGGGCGGTGCAGCAACCCCACACCAATATTGACGCGCCGTTTCATCCCGCCGGAAAACGTGTCTACACGGTCTTTTTGGCGGTCACTCAAGTCAATAAATTCCAATACTTCATCTACGCGCTTGCCCAATTCTTTACCGTTAAGACCATAAAGCTGCCCAAAAAATTCTAAATTGCGGCGGGCGCTCAGTTCTGGATAGAGGGCGATTTCCTGCGGCACGACGCCCATCAACCGTTTGGCAGCGATAGCCTCTTTCGTAATCGAATAACCACCGATTTTGGCATCGCCTTTGCTGGGTTTGATAAGACCGCTAATCATGGAAATGGTGGTGGTTTTGCCCGCACCGTTGGGTCCCAACAGGCTAAAAATTTCCCCTTTTTGGATATTCAGGCTGATACCTTTGACGGCTTCTATCTCGGTACCATCGGGGCGTTTATAAGTTTTGACGAGTCCCGACGCTTCGACCATGTATTGCATAGACACGCCTCCCTAGTGAAATTCTTTCTTCTGATATTACGCATGGGGTTAGGCGTAGTTGCAGGTTAATAGCCTTTTTGCCGATTAAATTGATTGAGCAGCGGGCGCTTTTCCAGATATAACTTTAGATTTTCGATGAACAATTCGGCGGCTTTTTCGTGATAGGTGCGGCTGTTACCGGAAATATGCGGGCTAATGATGACATTATCCAGATTCCATAAGGGGCTACCAGCGGGCAATGGCTCAGTTTCAAAGACATCCAGCGCCGCGCCGCCAATTTTATTTGCTGCCAATGCCGAAATGAGTGCGGCTTCGTCTACCACGCCGCCGCGTGCCACATTCACCAAAATGGCATTGGGTTTCATCGCTGCTAGGACGCGCTCATTAATGAGGTGGCGGGTTTGTTCCGTCATGGGAACAATCACCACAAGATAATCACAATCTTTTGCCATCGTTGCCAAAGCCTCTACGGGATAGATGCGGTCAGGCAAATCACCAGTAGGGTCGCCGGTGCCGGGTGGTGAATAATCACCCGCTGTTTCTGCCGGATGCATCACATCGCGCTTGCTGACGAGAACCGTCATGCCGATGGCTTTTGCCAGTCGTGCCAATTCGCGCCCGATAGAACCATAGCCCACGATGCCCACCGTTTGCTTGTGTAAATCTTCGGGGGCATATGCCTCCGCACGATTTTCGCGCCATAGGATTTTGGCTTTATCCTGCATCATTAAAGGCATTTTGAAGTGAAATGCCAGCATCATCATCAAACAAAATTGTGCCATATGGCGCGTATGCATCCCGCTGGTGCTGGTCACGATAACATCTTCTGCCTGCACGATGCGATGTTTGAGCGTATGTTCGATTCCAGCAGAATTGAGTTGAATCCAACGCAAATGCGGCGCTTGTTCCGGCTGCGGAAAATGGCGCACCGTATACAAAATTTCAGCATCTACCCAAGCACTCTCCGGCACTTCCGGGAAATGGCGGGTGACATGCAGGCGGGGCGAAACAGCGCGAATTTGTTCGATGATGTCATCACTAAAATCAATAGCGACCACGACTTTAATTTTTTCAGCGTGCGTATCTGGCATGGTTCTATCCCGTAGCGTAGGCGAATCGTGTGTGTTAAAGTTATCAATATTTTCCAATGGGTGATGAATCAAAGTTTATCATACCGCAGGAGAGAAGGAAGCCGTTCCGCGCAGCAGCAATTCAGATTTAATCATCAGGGCGAGGGGCAATCGCGCAGCACTTAGCACTCAGTCCTCAGCACTTTCAGAGAAGATGGAGAATACAGAGCATGGGCTTAATGGATGGCAAAGTGGCGCTGATTTTCGGCGTTGCCAATAAAAATTCGATTGCATGGGGTGTGGCGAAAGCACTAGCAGATGCTGGGGCAACAATGGCGCTCAATTATGCCGGGGAAGTCCTCAAGCGGCGCGTTGAACCGCTGGCAGCCGAAATTGGCTGTGATTTTGTGGAAGAATGTGATGTGCAGAGCGATGAGGCACTGGACAACATTTTTAACAAAGTCAAAGAGCGTTACGGCAAATTGGATGTGCTAGTGCATTCAGTGGCATTTGCGCGGCGCGACGATTTGGGCGGGCGCTTCATTGATATTTCCCGCGATGGTTACGCCCAGTCTATGGACATCAGCGCCTACAGCCTGATTGCGATGGCAAAACGCGCCGAACCCCTTATGATTAATGGCGGCAGCATCATGAGCATGACCTATTACGCCGCTGAAAAAGTCATCCCGGATTATAACATGATGGCGATTTGTAAAGCCGCGCTAGAGAACATCACCAAATATCTGGCGGCAGATATGGGTCCGCAGGGGATTCGCGTGAATGCTATCAGCGCAGGACCCATCAAGACATTAGCAGGGGCGGGTATTCCGGGCTTCCGCGATTTGCTGCGCCATTTTGATGTGGTTGCGCCGCTGCGTGCCAGAGTCACGCCGGAGGATGTGGGGCAAACGGCGCTCTTTTTAGCATCGGATATGTCCAAGATGCTAACAGGCGAAACGATTTATGTGGATTCGGGCTATCATGTATTGGGTATGACCACCCCACGCGATGAACTCAAGCCCAAGACCGAAGGCGAAGAAGCGTAAGCAAACTGCGAAGAAAAACAACATTTTTGAACCACAAAGGCACGAAGGACACGAAGAATAGTAATTTAATGGGCGCGGACATTCGCGCCCCGGATTTATCCGTGCATTTTCTCCTGCTCAGGAATAACATCACCTGCCAGCAATGCGCCGCTAATCCACGTTAATTTGGCGTCTTCTAACATATCAAGCGCATCTAATTTGCTATCGCCTACCGTCATGCAACCCGGCAGTTCCGGGATTTCCGCGAACCATGTACCATCTTCATCTGGCACAAGCCGAATGCTATAGGGCAAATTCAGATAGTAAGTCAGGTTTTTTGGGTTATTCCGTCGCACCGCCTCCTCCAATGCCTGCGCTTTGTAGAGCATTCCAATCTCATAAACGTGCATGAGGGCGTTAAGTTCGATGCGTTCTGAGTCGTGCAAGGGGCGGGCATTTTGTTGTGCCAAAAGTTCGCTGTGACGTTGGTCAGCGTCCGGTTGCATTTGTAATTGCGATAATGCCAAAATATCGGCGTCGGATAATTTTGGTATTGGGCGGTCAACATCAATTTCTGGTATCAACGGGAGCGATACTTCCAGCAGCATCGTTAAAATTTCATCCACATCTTGATGAATCAATGCTGCCAGTTTTTCTGCTCGTTGATAAGTTTTCTCGGAAACTTCGATGGTTCGAGACATCATCGGCATCATCCTTAAACACACTTTGGGGCGATGAGTCGCCCCGATTTTCTACCATGCATCTTCCCATTCATTGCGTTCAACCTTTTCATCTTTGCGCGGGTACAGGCGCTTATGTGCCTCACCGCCGCGCACATGATGATGATCGCTCTCCTCAAAGCTGACGCTACGTTCAACAACGCGCCGCTGCGACGATGCAATCAGCACGACATCCGATTCAATCATGCGTCCCGGCATAATCACCATGCCTGAGCCAATGCGGCAGTTATGCCCGATGCCACTGCCCAACACAATTTGCCGGATTTCTTCCAATTCACCATCGCGGTTGGCGGCTTTAATCGGTTTTTGCGCGACCAAGTTAAAATCGGTGAAGGTATTGCCCGCCCCCACAAAACTATTGCGCCCAATGACGCACATTTGCAAGCACGTATTTTGCGCCACAATCACATTTTCCATGACTGCTGTCAGGTAAAGGGCAGCCCGAAACGGCAAAAAAACATTGTTGGCAACTGTACTCTGGAACAACACACAGCCCGCATCAATGGTCACATTATCGCCAATGGTGCAGTTATCAATCATCACCCCGGCACCAATCGAACAGTTATCGCCAATTTCGGCAGGACCGGTGATGATGGCACTGGGATCAATCGCACAGCCTTTGCCAATTTTGACCGCACCCGAAGCCTGAAGAAGCTGCTTTTGTTCGAGTAGGGCGTGCCATAGTAAATTCAAATTCGCAAAAAAACTGGTTTCGATTTGTCTATCTAAGCGACCAGACCGCGCAAAATTGCCGAAAATCACCGTCGCAAAATAAATATGCACCCAACTTTCGATGGAGATTACCGCCCGCATGGGGGCATAGTGCGTCAGGTCTTTGATGTTGGTGGAAGCATCCACTGCCGAAAGGGTCATATAGTCCGGCACGCGATAAAACCCAATTTCATGAGCATCACTCGGTATCACGATGGGAACAATATCGGGCGTGTAACCATTGGGAAAATACCACAAATCCAGCAAGTAGATGGGGTTGCCATGCGCGTCATAGGCTTTCTCGAAGCCTCTGGACAGTGGCACGACATAGGTACTAAAAGCGCGGTCACTAGCGGCGAAAGCAGCCCGACAAGCCCGCCCAGTCCGGTGTGCCACTACCAAAAAATAACTCAAAAATTCAATATCAAACCATAAATTGTCGCGGTAAACCACCGCCTGACCTTCAACCTTAGGCAGTTCCCGCCCATCTTGGAACACCCCTTTCAGTTCAGACTTGCGTTCTCGCGCACCTTTAAATAATTCTTTCAGTTCCGGGCGTTTAACGACGCTTGAAAATAATTCTTCTTGGTGCAGCTTTAGCGGTTGCGTCCCAATCGTCAGTGAACTGGCAGGTTCATTAAAGGGCAGAACATGATGTTCGTCTTCGATAATGTAACGATACATAAGGGCATTCCCGTCAGATGAGATGAAACATTCACTCTATGGTATATCGGGGCGGGCAACAGCGCAATCGAAAGGCATTATCCGTTTTTCAAAAAATCGGTGACAGTTAGATGAAAGCGGTCAGCTTCGTCTATCATCGGGAAATGTCCAGAATTTTCAAACCACGCTTGTTTGCTGTGAGGGGCATGTTGCAGCAGCAATTTGGATTGATTAGGGTTCACAATCAGGTCACGTTTGCCATAAATACCCAGAATCGGCATTTGTAAACTGCCTAAGATAGGCAGCATATTGGTTTGGCGCAGCGTGCCAATGCTTTGGAAAAAGGCATCCACTGAAGCGACTTTGGAGGCATCTTCGCTGACCATCCGATACAGCGTGCGCCCATCGCGTGCCGAAACATACGTCAGCATATAAATAAATGTATTTAAGACATAGGGAATGGTATACACTAGATGCGCGATTTGTTTGTACCCAGAAAGTTTGAGGAATGGATTGAGCGAGGAACCCGTGATGGGTGAGCCGATAATCGCCACTTTGACGACTTTTTCCGGGTAGCGGGCTGCCATCCCCAATGAGACGGTGCCGCCCATCGAATGTCCGACCAGTGGGGCTTTGATAATCCCCAACCGATCCATAAATTGATTGACCAGTTCAATGTAATTTTCGACAGAGTAAACCGCACTGGCGCTGCGTTCAAACGGCGCGTTTAAATCACCGAATCCAAAAAAATCCAGCGCATAGGTGCGGAACTCACGGCTCAGATATAAGATAGTATCACGCCACAATGCCCATGACCCCAGCCAGCCATGTAGCAAAATGACCGGGCGCCCCCGCCCGTAGTATTCATAGTGGATAGGTCCCTGTTCGGTCACCAATACCGGCACGTCATACTATCCTGTGGGGGCGTGGTTCATACACGACTTGTTAATCCTTAGCCTTCCATCTCTTCTAAGATGGTGTAAAGCAGTTCCAAAAGTACATTCCGCACACTATCGCGTTCTTTAGCGATGCAAGGCAGTAATTTTACTTCGGGTTCTAGTCGTAAGGCAATCCGTAGGTCTTCAGGATTCCACGCATCGGGATGATCTTGTTTGTTGGCAGCCACCACATAGGGCGTGGGCGCATATGCCCGGAAGGTTTCCAGAATACTTTTGGCTTCGCGGAAGGTTTCTGGCTTGGCGCTATCCACCATCACGATAAAGCCCAACATGCCTTCTGCCAGAATTTCCCACATGAAGTCAAACCGCCGCTGCCCCGGCGTCCCGAACAGATACAGCACCAAATCGTCATCCACCGTGATGCGCCCAAAATCCATAGCGACGGTGGTATTTTCTTTGACTTCGGATTCACTCGACCCTTTCGTGATGCCTTTTTCTGTAGACACCACTTCAATTTCGCTGATAGACCGGATAAATTCTGTTTTGCCCGAACTAAAGGGTCCGGTGACGACCATTTTGACTGTCTGCATAT
>JALHOR010000150.1 GCA_022842885.1 Anaerolineae bacterium | reverse complement strand
ACCCGAACCTAATTTAATTGCCCGGATTCGCCAACGGCTCTTTCGTTTAGGCTCGATCCGAACTCGTTATTCAGATCAAGTTGCCGCATAATTGGCGAAGGTATTGCTCAGTCGGGACTTTATCCAACATTTTTATGCGCCGCTTCATAAAAAAAGCAATTTCACCGTCCGGGTAATCATCATTAGAATATAAGGATAAGTCGAAACCTTCCAACTGAAAACCCATCTGTTGATAAAAACAAATCGCAGGGCTATTTGTATTCTGCGTTTCAAGGACAATAATCCGGCACATATGTTCTTGAGCGTTTTGCACTAACCTCGCCATCATTTGCCGCCCGATACCCCGTCTCCGATAGCTATCTAAGATGTGAAATTCATGTAATCGCAGCGAATTATTCCATTCCTCTAAGCTTGCAATCGCAATACCCACGATTGAATCACCGTGATATGCTGCTAACGAAATTCCGTCCGATACGATGCTCTGGTAGTATTTTATATCTTCCTCTGATACCTGATATTGTTTGGTATAGAGCGTATCGAGAGGCGTCAATTCTAGGCTAAAAATCATGCTGGCTTGGTTTTCTGTGCGCCTGACAACATATTTCTTATCAGAGACATAGCCTGTGATAACATGCTTCAGTATGTCCAGAGTAATTTCTGGCAGTGTTTTGATGATGATTTCCATGAATATTTTTCTCGAAGCAAGTCTTTAACTTTGTGAGCTATGTAGCAAAATCTGAACGAGAAGACCGAACTGCTTGTATCACTTCCAACATGGCGGCGTGCAAATGCCCATTGCTGGCGACATATTTGCCCTTATGTTCCTGCTGCGGGTTCGCGCCACCTTCATAATCCGTCACCATGCCGCCGGCTTCACGCACGATTAAAATGCCCGCCAGCACATCCCAAGGATTAAGCTGCTGCTCCCAATAGCCATCCATGCGGGCTGCCGCCACATAACATAAATCCAGCGCCGCACTGCCTAACCGCCGCAAATCGCGCACTTGCACCAAAAACGCCGCCCACTCTGCTAAATTATTATCAGGTTGCAGATGTTTATTATACGGAAATCCGCTGCTGAGAAGTGCCTTTGCCAAGCTAGCGGTTTTGGAAACTTTTAATGATTGTCCATTCAAGAATGCGCCCTTGCCCTGAATCGCCGAAAACATCTCATCGCGCCAAGGGTCATAAATAACCCCTAAAATCGGCTGACGATTTTTATCTGTTAAAGCGATGCTGGTAGAGAAAAACGGCATTCCACCCGCATAATTCACCGTGCCATCAATGGGGTCAACAAACCAGAAATATTCGGCAGTCTCGGCAGGTGCGCCTGTGCCGCCGCCTTCTTCGCCTACCATATGATGGTCTGGAAACTGTTGCTTGAGTGCGGCAACAATCAATTCTTCGGCTTCTTTATCAGCAATGGTCACAATGTCGCTATCGGTAGATTTGGTAGCGGTGATAGTGGGGTTATCAAAATGGTGCAGCAAAATATGCCCGGCATCGCGGGCAATGGCAATGATTGTCTGTAGCGTTGCATCAAGATTGAACATGCTGTTCCTTGTGTTTGGGATGGGTTTAATGGGCTAGACCAATACAATTTTTAAGTGGGTTGCCCACTGCTGCATGACCATCGGTTATAGGATGTTCCTATGGCAATGCAAAATTATTGTATTGTGGTTGCCCCCTGAGTGGCAAGATGGCAACCAACCCCAGTATTATACTGGTCAGCGATACTTTTACCCAAACCTCATGCGAACAGCGAAGACACGCTTTCTAAGCAGCCGGAAAGGGCGTATTGGTTGATGGTCCGTATTGGCTGTAAACAGCATCAATATACTGGCGAATTTCCAGCAAGGTTTTTCCCTCCGCTTTCAACCGAATCACATCATGGGTAATATCCACACAAATACCACAATTTTCAGCATGATTATCAAATTCAAACTTTCCGTCTGGCTTAATCGCGTCAATATAACAATCGAGATTGCTGGTATGAATATGTTGGCAACCACAATAACAGGGGATATGGCTGAGTTCATGCGAATGTGTCATGGCATATTGATATGCTTCGACCACACGGGCAGGGGCATCACCCAAAAAGGCGGGAATTTTGGCTAAGGGTGTGCCGCGTGTGCCACACGCTGCCATGATGAACGGCAAAACGAGCCATAACAGATAATGAGAGCGTCGCATAGTTTGTCTTCCTTCATGCTGTGCGCTTTTTTCGATATACCCCCTATGGTATCGGCAAGAGAAACAATGGGAGAGTGATAGATAGCACCAAGAAGGGTGTTAAATATCATCCCAGATAAAAATATTAGCTACGCGGGAAACGAATTGAGAAAATAATATGCTCAAAGATGGGCAGATATTGTGCGGTATATTGGCGAAGGGTTGTACCATGAATATTATACATAGTGTCGGGCGTAGTTAATATCAATGCAAAGACTTGTTCCAACGCTGCCCCATTGGTTTCCAATGTCCAGCTATAGCGTTCTATATGCCCCGGATAACCCGTTTGCATGAAGCGGGCTTCGTTGATAAATTCAAAATTTTCATAGTCACGCTGTCGGTCTTGCCGGGTACGGGTAATCACTTGCTGTAAGTGTTCTGGGGTTGTCGGATGCAGCGCCGAAATGCCAAAGCCAACATTCGCCCGGAAACCATCTTCTGGCGGCGCTAACAAGACCAATGGAAATTCGTTTGTTTCAGCCGCTTCCCAATCCACAGGCATTTGCAGCGACAAGCCCAACTCTTGGTCAAAATAGGCTTTCATGAGAGGGAGTGCCATGCATCACCACCATAGCCAAGATTTGAGGGTTTGGAAAAAGCCCTGCTTAACAAGTGTTTGGGTATTAATTTCAAATTTATAACCGTAACTAAAGCCAATGCCCGCGACTAATTTGCCCGAACTACTGAATGAAAATTTGCCGCCTTCCCAAGTGATAGACCCGCTGATTTCACCACCCGCACCATAAGCAATGCCCAATTTGCCTTCGGCAGTGCCTAAATCTTGACCTTCGGATACAACTTTGAGTTTCACTTTGCTTTCAGTGCCAACGCCCACAAAACCCCCGGCTTTGCCCTGAGCAGCAAATTTTTGGGCATTCATCGCCAGTTTGAGCGCCATATCACCGCTTAAGCCGACTTTGGTTTCCATTTCGCCGCTGCCTTGAAGGCTGTTTTCTTTGCTGCCCCAGCGCAGTGTGCCACTTTTTTGTTCACTGCTTGCCCCCAACAAAAAGCCGACTTTGCCCTCACCTTTGAACTCTTTATCGCTGGTAACAAGGCTGCCTTCGCCCTCCATCTTGCCTTTAGAGCCTTCGACTTTGCCTTTGCCGCTGTATTTGATGCCTTCGGTCGTAACGCCTTGTTTGCCACTGCCCTTAATATCGCCAATAGATGTATCTTTTTTGTCTACCTTGCCTTGCGCCAGATTAATCTCCAATTGTTCGATAGCAAATGGATTTTTGGCTTCGCCGCCATCTTGATTTTCTTCCTGCTTATCGCCCAATTCCAATTCAGAGAGATACCCGCCGCCTTCCCCATCACCCACTTTATGATTTTCATATTGGAGGGGGTCTACGGTTTCATCATCTTCTTCCGTGGGGGCATCGTAATTTGTCCACGACCAGAACCATGCCGACCATGAATTTTGCTGATTTTTTTCCTGGGCGCGTTTTTTTTCACCTGCTTGAATTTTTTCCAAAATAAGCTGCTGCTCTTGCGTTATCGGTTTACCGTTGTTATTGCGACGCTTATTGCGGCGTTTTCTGCCAGTTTGAATCGTGCCAGATGGGGCAGAAGAAACATTGTGCAGCAAACGTGCCACAGCCCGGTTGCCCATGGTGCGCTGCAAATAGGCGATATCGCTATGCGTAACAGACGATGCAGGCATTTGTCTGGTTTTTTGCTGTTGTAATTTTTGTTTAGCGTGGGTTGAGTGGCTAGAACGATAAATCCGCATGAGTTTGCCTCAAATGTGCTGTGCCATTCGTATTTTATAGATTATAGTTCAGAACAATGTTGAGGTAAATTAAGATGCACATTCTCCCCGAATACCAATGCCGATATTTATTGGCTTTCGGGGGAAGCAGTAGTTTCTAACTGTTGCAAGCCTTGACGGGCAATCTCTAAGGCGGCATCCCCCGCTAAATCGAGATGCCGCTGATAATTTTCGCGGGCAGCCTGCACATTCCCCTGTAGCTGATAAACACTGCCCAAAACCGCATAGGGCGGTGCAAAATCAGGCGTTAGGGTAATGACTTGATTCAAATCGGTGAGTGCGGCTTCATAATTGCCACGCAGCGTCTGGATAACCCCACGCTCATAATAGGCTTGGGCATTATCTGGCATTAGCGTCAATAGACGATTGTAATCACCGATAGCAGCACTAAAATTTTCCTGTTCAGCATATAATCTGCCGCGTGCTTGATAAGCACCAGCTTCATCAGGTGCCAGTTCAATCAAGCGCGTGTAATCCGCAATGGCATTGTCATTATCGCCCTGCAAACGGTATGCCAGCGCCCGGTTGCGATACGCACCGCTGTAATCCGGTCGCAAGCGCAGCGCCCGATTAAAATCGGCAATTGCCAATTCAAATTGGTTTTGCCGCGCATACACTGTACCACGATTGTTATAAGCAAGGGCATCTTCCGGGTTCAGGACGATGGCTTGGTTATAATCTGCCAATGCCTGCTCATAGCGTTCCAACGAAAAATGAGCATTGCCCCGTTGATAATAAAGCACGGCATTTTCGGGCAGCAGCGCCAAGGCACGGTCATAATCAGCAATCGCCTCATCAAAGGCTTGTAAATCATAAAAAATGGTTGCCCGATTGCCAAACGCCGCTGGATTTTCCGGCAACGTCGCCAGCACCCGATTATAATCTTCCAGCGCGGCAGCAAATTCACCCACAAAATGGTGTGCCGCACCCCGATACCAATATAACCCACCCGGCTGTACTTCGGTCAGGCGGTCAGTGGGCATCGCAGCTTCTGCCTGATTGAATACTGGCACGGCTGCCGCAAATTCACCTTCTTGGTAAAGTGCCACACCCCGCAAAAAATCGCTTAAATAAGTTGTATTGAAAAAACTGAACAACGTAAAAGTGGTAAGAGGTTGCATCATGGGTGTTTCGGCGGTATTGGTTTGTGATACTGGCTTGAGTTCAAAATAGACTTGTACGCCTTCGCTATAGGCTTCCCCATACAAAATGCCTGTCGCATTATAGGCAGTTGTAATGCGGCTGACATCCGCCTGCGTGGTGATGCTGTCCTCAATCAATTGATGAGGCAATCCAGCAAGTTGCAACCATTCTACGATAGCTTGGGCAGCATCGGCAGGTGGCAGCACCACAAAACCGGTTGTTTCTGGCGGGAAGGGCTGTCCGGGTAACAATGTAGGGATAGGGCGGGGGGTGGGCGAGATGATAATCACCACAGGCGTATAAGTAGCTGTTGGAACACTAGGTGTTAATAATCCCGGCAAGGTAAGCGCCGCTGCCAATAATATCCCTACGAGTGCCACTGCTCCAGCAAGCCACCAACGCAGCGGTGGTTTTTTATCGGCAATTACCGGTTTTTCAGCACCCGCATCGGTTAATTCGGTCAAAATAACGGTTGGCAATGCCGGGGTTCGGGCAGGCATTCCAGCAGGATGCGCGGCTTTTGGCGGGGCATCGGTGGGGCGGGCAGGCGGCGCATGAGTAATTTTTCCCCGCAAATCCTCCAGATTACCAAACGCTTCGGGCGGCACAGTGACAATTGGTTTACCTAATTCCGCCGCTGTTGCAAATTCCCATTGGCACCATTCCGATTTGCGACTGGCGGTGGTCATGATGTAAACAACAACATCACACGCCTCGATTAAGCCTTCTAACTGGGGTTGCAGCGGTTGTTCGGCTTGTAACACATCATCAAATGCGACCTGATACCCAACTTTTTCCAGCTTATCGGCGAGGTCAAAAGCAGTCGTTTTATCTTCGGAGGCATAACACAAATACAGGCGCATAGGCTTATTTTCGGTGTTATTGTGATTTGTGTTTCATCTTAGCCTATTTGCCATCAAAATTTCAATGCCGCTAACGTTTAATTTGCTAGGTCGCTCCCAATCTGTTTTGAAAAAATTAATTATTGGGCTTGGGGTTAGTTATTGGCGGTTTGCGCTGTGAACATCGTCCCCGGCGGAATAATGATTCGTCCGGGGACGTTATCCCCTGCCAACATGCGTACCATCATATCCACCAATACTTGGGCTGTCTCGCGCCGAGCAACTTGCAGCGACCCGCGAATATAATAACTTTCTTTAATATATTCTTGTGCCAATTGTTCAGCATCTATGCTGGTGATAAATACTGCTTCGGGACCAATGCCGGCTTCTTGTAGGGCATCAATCGCGCCATACGACCCGGCATCGTTGATGCTGGCAATTACATCAAATGTGACGCCTTCTGCCAACAGTTTAGAGACCGATTCATAGGCAAATTCACGAGTTGCCCCCCGGTAACGCCCGATAATTTCGGCAGTCGGTGCTTTTTCGCGGATACCTGCTGTTAATCCATCGGCGCGTTCAACGATGGTTTCTACATCGGGGAAATCGAGAATAATCACGCGGGCGTTGCCATCCATTTCCTCCCGGATATAATCTCCGGCAAAACGCCCCGCGACTAAACCCATATCAAAATTCAAAATCCCGGTGACAACCCCGCCGTAATTGCTCACCCCAGATTCGGTTGATATGAGAGGTTTGCGGCGGTCTTGAATTTCTTTCAGGGTTTCATCGAGCAAGTTAATATCAAGCGGACACAACACAATACCTTGTGTGCCATCCACCAATGATTTTTCCAATTCAAGCCGCTGTTGGTAGCCATCGCTATTGGCATCATAAATATTGAAGCGCAGTCCATACCCACGCCCAAATTCAACAATTTCACGGTTGAGCGTGGCGTGATATTCACTGGATAAATTACATGCTATGACGGCTACAAAACCAGCATCCCCCAATTTGCGCTGTGCCAATTGAATTTGCTCATCGGTAGGGGTCATATCTTCCGCTTTGCCCGTTTGATTGGGCAGTAGCACAAAATCAGGGATAGGCACAGGTTGGCGCAAAATTGCAAAGGCAGCAATTGCCAAAATAATCAACACAATTCCGGTGACAACGCCCACGGCAAGGTGTCGTCGCCGTTGGCGTTGCGCCTGCCGCCGACTCTTGCCGCCAGTGCTGGCAGCGGCTTGTTGCAACGCTGCTGCCACTGGAGCATAACCCCCGGTGGATTGGTTGCTAGTACGGAAGCCAATACTGTTGCGAACTGCTTGTGCCATATCGCCAATGCTGGCGTAACGGTCTTCCGGGTCTTTTTCGAGCGATTTTAAGATAACATCTTCCAAATCATCGGGGATAAGCGGGTTAAATTGGGTGGGGGCAGGTGGGCGTTGTTCCAGATGTTTGTAAATCAGCGCGATTGAATCTTCGCCATCTTCAGAACGAAATGGCGCCCGCCCCGTTAGCATGTTGTACAACACCACACCCATACTATAAATATCGGCACGATGGTCTATACGCTCTCCGCGCAGATGCTCTGGCGACATATACGCCAACGTCCCCAGAATATTCTCGCTTTGGGTTAAGTTCTGGTCTGAATTGGCAAGTTTTGCCAAGCCAAAATCGCTTAGATAGGCATATTGATGGTCATCCAATAGCACATTGGCTGGCTTGAGGTCACGATGAATGATGCCTTTACTATGAGCATATGCCAACCCCCGCGCCACTTGGTCAAACAAATTCACGGCAAGCTCAAGCGCCATTGGCTGACCTTCTGAGAGCAGGTCTTTAACCGTGCCACCGCGCAGCAGCCGCATCGCTAGATAGGCATAATTTTCATAGATGCCATAGGCATAGACAGGCAAAATATGGGGATGTTCCAAAGCCGCAATAAAAGCCGCCTCATTGGCGAATCGCTGTGGAAATTGATTCATGCCAGCAAATTCTGCCTGAATATCAATCATTTTTAACGCAACGTCGCGGTTCATGGACAGTTGGCGTGCGCGAAAAACCACCGCCATGCCGCCCTGACCGATGCGTTCTTCCAAGATAAAATCACCATCTATAGTTTTGCCAATAAGATTGCCGACTAACACAAGTTATACGCTATCGTGTATGATGATTCGCCCCATTGGGGGCAAGTATAACGCAGATGGGATTTGTGGCAAAGCACCATCACGCGAATATTCGATATAAAAAGCCTAACTAAAAGATGAGTCATCAATCGGCACAAGGTCGCTGAGTATCCGATAACTATTTTTCATGAATGATTGATGCTGGTTTCGGTAAGTTGGCTGGTTGCAGGGGATATTGGGAAACACTAAAATCATGGTAGACTGGTTCTTTTGCCTGTTTGGTTCAAATCCAGCTATCGCATATGATGACAACAAGCAAACCTCAGCGCATCTTAGTCACAGGCGGCAACACCTACACAGGTATCAGCATTGCCGCCGCATTATTGGCAGATGGCGCAGACGTGACATTATTAATCCGCCCCGGCACCGAAGACCGCTTGGGACCTTTAGCACAGCGCGTCCGTTGGTTCGCCGCCGATATTTGGGATTCGGCTAGTCTACGCGGACGGGCGCGGGGGCATCGCTGCGTCATTCATACGGTTGGGAGCATGATTGATGACCCCAAACAAGGCTTAACCTATCATCGCTTGAATGTGATGTCAGCACGTAACGCAGTGAATATGTGCATTAGCGATGGTGTACCTCGCATGGTCTTACTCAGCACGGTTGCCGCCCCGTGGATAAAGCGCCCATATGTGCGGGCAAAACGCGAAGCGGAAACCTATATCGGGCGCGTTGGCGTTGAAGCGGCGATTATTCGCGCCCCATTAACCTATGTACGCGGTGAACCACGCCCTATGCTGTATCGGCTGATGACACTGTTAGGCAGCATTCCACCCCTATCGTGGACAATCCCCGGCAGAATCGCACCGATGCCGTTAGATATGCTAGCGCGGGGCGTCGCCCGCATTGCGTTGATGGAGACGCATACCAAATCGCTTTATTTTCCGCAGGATTTGCGCCGCCTAAACAAACGCGAAGAACGCCGAGGTTCGCTGCCATCCATGATGTCATTTGATACCCTAAATACCAATGCCCCAGTGCGTCCAGTAGACATTCTGGATGAAGACACCCCATTTGGCTGGACGCCGCCTACATCTGACCGAGAACGGCGTTTTTAGGTTATGCCACGCCGTTTTGCCAACCGGGGAACAAATTATCAAAGATGACGGGCAATTCTTCCAAACTGTTGATTGCCCCATCCGGCACAATCAGACCGCTGATTAACTTTGGTGCCGGGCTAATCACCCGTAAAATCGCTTTCATCCCGGCAGATTGCGCCCCGGCAATATCGGCAACCGGGTTATCGCCGATGAAAATGGTTTCTTCGGGCGTAGTGCCTAACACATTTAATGCATGTTCAAAAATGGCTTGGTGGGGTTTTAAGTAACCCACATCAGCAGCGGCAATGCGGGCGGGCTGATACGGAAAATATTGCAATAGCCCAAATGCTTCCAATTCAGTATCGCGCATTTGCATCGGTTGGGAAGCATTGGTCACGATGCCCATTTTGATGCCCAACTGCTGAAATTTCGCCAACATCGGCGGTACATCTGGGAAAACACATACACCCGGCGCACCACGCCAATTATAAGCCGCGATACACTCATTCAATCCCAAATGTGCATCCGGGATAAAGCCAAAATATTCCAACGTTTGCAGTAACAATCTGCCATTATGCGGGGCAATTAAATTGGTACGTGCCTCTATCCAAGCCTCGCGCAGTCGCCCCCCATAATAATCCGTAAAGGTATCCACATCCGTGTTGAGAGGGCGGCTAGCATTCATCAGCAGGTCGTAGACTTGCTGCAAATGCCGCCGTTCTAATTGTCGCCATTCCCCCGACCACGCGCTCCAATCAATGAGCGTGTCGTCCATATCAAATAAAATTGCTTTTAGCGCCATAGGTTACATTGTCACAATCGCTCGTTCTGGGAGAATTTCTACAGGTGTTTCAGCGGCAGCTTCTGCCCGCCAAACCAACAATGCCTTATCCAAGCCAGCAACACGGTTGGTATTGGTAACTTTCCAATCAAAGGCTTTTTTGAATTTATCCGAATTGATAGCAAAAGACGTGTCTAATAATGCCCGTTGTGTTGCCGGCAAGCGCAACCGCATCATAAAATCGGGCATTTTGGCAGGTTCACCAACGCCAAACGCCGTGCCAAATTCGTTAATCACCGTATCCGGCGTGGCAGTGGCATCTTCGGCTAGGTTATACACTTGGTCAACTTCATCGCGTTTGGGCTGATATTCGACCAATTTCACTAACGCCGCAGTCAAATCATCTTCGTGCAGCCATGCCGCTGGATTCTTGCCAGAGGCAACATTGCCACCCACGCCTAAACGACTTTGCAAGCCGCGCAATGCCTCTGAATAGCCCCCATAAATATAGCCTGTCCGCAACACATAGCCGGGAATACCCCCATCCAGAACAGCGGCTTCAGCTTCGGCAGCGGCACTAAACAATGGATTACTGCGGCTAAGAGGGGCATTTTCGTCTACGGCAACGCCACCCGTATCGCCATACAAAAAGGCAAAGGACGGGAAAATAATGCGTTTAACGCCTGCTTGCCCGGCTGCCAGTGTGATTTCATCGCTGCTGGTTAAAGCCCGCATCATCACATCGTAATCCGCAGCATATTGGGGGGTGCCATTCAGCGGTGATGCCGCCAAATGTACCACTATATCGGCTTTTGCCATCATCATCATGCCGCGTAAATCCCCCGGACGTGCCAAATCTGGGTAGGTGGGCAACGCCCCATCGTGGCGAATAGCAGCAGCGCCTGCCGCTGTGTGGGTGGTGCTGGTCACGCGATGCCCGTGTTTTACTAGCGCCCGCGTTAATAAGCGCCCCATGCCTGTATCACCGCCAGTAATAAAAATACTCAGCGTCGTTGTTTCTGTGGTTTGATTCGTCATTAGTTGCTCTCTCTTAAGAAGGGAAAACGATACGGCGGGCATTATAACCCGGAAAACACTCTGCTATCAACGCCTTGGCAAAATTCGCTTAATCATCGCGCGGCCAGA
>JALHOR010000149.1:7046-11196 GCA_022842885.1 Anaerolineae bacterium | reverse complement strand
TCCCAATCATACGCCGGGTCATCCCAATTATCTGCCAAAACAAACGGTTGCCACTTTTGTTCTTGAACGTTCCATTCCGCCGGGAAAAGCCGCAAATCGTTATTTTCGACTTCGTACAGATACCGCTGCACATAGCGCCCCGACCCAACGGCATATTCAATATCGTCTGGGGTAAAGGCACGCGGCGTATCTTCACCGGGGAACGTGACAGAACGGAGGTCTTCGCCTTGCTCAAAATCAGCAAGATAGAGGTCTTCGTCTTTGTGCATCGTCATGGTGTGTGGGGATTCGTTCAAACCACGAACAATCTCCCGATGGCAATTTTCGCATTCGTTGACTCCTTCGTACTGTGCCGTGTCCTGAGCATAGGAGACAGGCAGCATCAGCAGGGCGGCTATCAACAAACACAAACATCCACTGAATGTTGTGACGTAAAGGATATTTCGGCGCATCCGACGCCTTTCTGGTGAGTTTTCTGATATGATAACAATATCATAGACAAATCCAGCGCGTCATTAATCCCGTTTGAACATGATAAATGTCATCCTATGGCGGGTCGGTGCATTCATTGATAGTAGACTTGTGTAGGTTTATGACATTCATCCGCACATTTGCATACTCTTGACAGATGTCTTCTGCCTTCAGGATAAATTACTCTTGGGGGGTAACGCCAATCACTATTGAGAAGGGATTGTTTATCATGGCAGAGATGACTTGGGAAAAAGTACCCGCGTCTGAAAAAGGCACTACCTCCCCCGGCATAAAAACAGAAAAACTTAAATTCATCATCGGTGGCATCTTATTGTTGGTCGCGGTCTTGTATCTGGTGTTATCCGGTATGGATGGCGGCACACAGTATTTTATGACCATAGATGAGTTAGTCGCCAATGCCGATTATGATGGGCAAATCGTGCGTATCTCTGGTGCAGTCATTGGCGAAACCATTCAATACGACAGCACCACTTTAAAGCTCAATTTCACCGTTGCCCACATTCCCAAAGAAACCAATAATTTGGCACTCACCCTGCACGAAGCCGTGTTGAATCCGGCTGGACAACGGCTGGAAATTCGCATGGAAAATCAGGTGATGCCCGATTTGCTCCAGAATGAAGCCCAAGCCATTCTCAGCGGCAAAATGGGCGAAGATGGTATTTTTTATGCCAGCGAACTCCTGTTAAAATGTCCTAGTCGTTATGAAGAAGCGATACCGATGCAGGTGGAATAAATGCCAGTGCTGAGGACTAAGTGCTGAGTGCTGAGTTTGTTCCAAAATTCAAGTTTCGTGGTAGGGGCATGACCCTATAAGTCAATTTCAAATCGGGCATACCCCCTACACCATGCCATTTTCATAGGGGTTTGGCGTACCAAACCCAAAAATACGTTGTTAAAAATTACAGCAAAATGGCTAAAAGCTAACAGCCAATGGCTAACGGCGAATAGCCCAAAAACCTGTTCATTGAATGTAGAAAGACTTATCACGCATGTATGCCGAAGTGGGGTTTGTAGCAACCATTATCGCCTTTGTAGCTGCCATCTATGCCGTGCTTGCCAGCGTGTACGGGGAACGACGGCATAATGAGGCGCTTGTACTCAGTGGGCGCAACGCAGCATTGGTGAATTTTGCGATGTTGAGCGTTGCCTTATGCGCGTTGTGGCTGGGATTGATGACGCAAGATTATCAGATTAAATATGTCTGGTCAGTCAGCAGTCCGTCTATGCCGGATTTTTTCCGGGTGACGGCATTATGGGGGTCACAATCTGGCTCTTTGCTGTTCTGGTCATTCTTGATGAGCGCGTTTTCCGCCGCTGCCATTGCCCTCAATTGGCGTACCCATCGCCGGTTGATGCCTTACACAATTGCCGTGATGATGGCGGTGATGGTGTTCTTTTTGGGAATCAAAATTTTTATCGAGAATCCGTTTGAACGCTGGTGGATTATTCCCACCAACCCCACCGAGACGCAAGTCATCAGCGCCGCCTTTATCCCGGCGGGCGCAGTTGCCCCCGAATATGACCGTTTAGCCAGTTCCGCGCAGGGCTTGAATCCATTATTGCGGCACTTTGGCATGGCAATTCACCCGCCGATGCTGTATTTGGGCTTCGTGGGTTTCTTAATTCCGTTTGCCTTCGCTGTAGCGGCGCTTGCCAGCGGTGATTTATCTACCAACTGGATTAAAGCCTCGCGGCGTTGGGCGCTGATTGCGTGGCTCTTTTTGAGTTTGGGATTAATTTTAGGCGGACGCTGGGCGTATGATGTGCTGGGTTGGGGTGGTTATTGGGGTTGGGATCCGGTAGAAAATGCGGCATTCTTGCCGTGGTTAGTAGGTACGGCGCTGCTGCACAGCATCATGATAGAAGAAAAACGTGGGATGCTGCGCGTTTGGAATATGTTCTTGATTGTCGGCACTTTCTCTGCTGTGATTTTCGGCACATTTGCCACCCGCAGCGGCTTGGTAGAAAGCGTGCATAGTTTCGCCCGCAGTGGCATCGGTTTCCCGATGTTCTTCTTCTGGGCAAGCATGACGGTGTTATCGGTTGCATTAATTTTGTGGCGGCGCAACCGGGGAGAATTGCAGGACACGCACGAATTGAAAGGCTTACTGAGCCGCGAAGTGCTGTTTGTGCTGAATAATTTTATCTTCATGGCACTGACCGTCGTCATTTTCTGGGGTAGTTTTGGCGCACCGATTATCTCCGAATTGTTCATGAATACAGACATCACCTTGGGCGCAGATTACTTCATGCGCGTGACACCGCCGCTATTTTTGGCGCTGTATATTTTGATGGGCATCGCGCCCATTTCGGCATGGGGCGCGACGGCTGCTGGACGGTTGGGCAGTGCTTTAATCATCCCGGCGATTTTGACCGTCATTTCATTGGGTATTTTTGTGCTGATGGGCATGACCATACCTGTTGCCCTGATTGGTTATGCGTTTGTGCTGCTGGCAGGCTGGATTGCCATCTATGAGACCTATCGTGGGGTGATGGCACGGCGGCGCATCAAAACGGAATCGTGGTGGACTTCGATTACAGCATTGTATCAGCGTAATCCGCGTCGTTATGGTGGTTATATGATTCACTTGGGCGTGACAATTATCGGCATTGGCGTTATCGGCAGCACGTTGTTTCAGCAGGAAACACAGCGCACGTTGAACGTCGGCGAATCATTGACGATTAACGATTACGAACTGCGCTTTGACCGCTTTGATACGGGGCAGATTTCCGAAGACGGGCGCATCATGGATATTGCCGTGTTGAACCTCATTCGCAATGGGCAGACCCTCGCCCAAATCAAGCCGCGCCGCGATTTCTTCCCAGAAAATACCGACATGAATAGCATGACGATTGCCGGGGCGCACAGCACGCTGGAAAATGATTTTTATGTGCTGCTCGTCGGTTGGGAAGAAATGAATCAGCAGCAGGCAACCTTTAAAGTGTATATCAATCCGCTGATTAACCTCATTTGGTGGGGTAGCTTCATCCTGATTTTTGGCACAGTGCTGGCGGGTTGGCCCCATCACATTTTGCCAGAACGGGTGCGCGTGCAAAAACGGCTGCCAAAAGGCACGATGCCAGAGGGGGTGTGAGGATGTTTATAACGAAGATATTGAATAATGTGGGTTTGACCCCACCCCTTACCCCTCCCCGAACACAAGGAGGGGAAAACTCCCCCCCTCTCCATGCATGGAGAGGGGGTCGGGGGGTGAGGTCATGTGTGGAGAGGCATTTAGGGGTGAGGTATGTCGCGTTTATTTTAATATTATTACTATGCCTCACTATCACCGCAACCGCACAGGATGCCCAACCGACACCGGTTGTCACCGATGACCAAGTGAACGCTATCGCCAGCGGTTTATACTGCCCCGTGTGCGAGAATATCCCGTTGGATGCGTGTGGGACGGCGGCGTGCGATGATTGGCGTTATGAAATTCGCTTACAGCTAGAAGCAGGCATGAGCGAACAGGACATTGTTGATGATTTCGTGCGGCGTTTTGGGGATAGAGTCGTTGGCACGCCCCAAGACCCCGTGCTGCGAGCCATCTCGCTGGTGACACCTTATGCGGTGATGGGGGTGGCATTGTTGGCGGTATTGGTCATGTTCGCCAATTGGCAGCGCCAAAAGCCCAAACCACCACCTGCGGCAGCAGCA
>JALHOR010000149.1:0-7036 GCA_022842885.1 Anaerolineae bacterium | reverse complement strand
ACTGACCGTTATGAATCGCAAATTGAAAAAGATTTGGCAGGATAAACGCGATGGATAATACCAATTTTGCGGAACCACTCTCGCCGGATGCACCGGAAAAACCCAAGAACGGCAAAAAAGGGTTGTCGTTGGGGTCATGGTTTTTGCTGGCGAGCATCATCTTAGTAGCGAGTGTCTTTGGGTTCGCCCTAGCCCGTCGCCAAGCCTCGATACAGCCTACCAGTGGACCCGCGCCGACATTCAGTTTTACGACGTTTGACGAGCAAACGATGAAACTGGAAGACCTGCGCGGCAAAGTTGTCGTCATCAATTTTTGGGCGAGTTGGTGCGGGCCCTGCCGGTCAGAAGCGCCGGAATTGCAATCGGCGTGGGAATATTATCAGGATAAGCCTGTTGTCTTTTTGGGCATCGCTTATGCCGATAATGGGCCCCGGTCTATCGCCTTCATGGAAGAATTTGGCATCACCTACATGAACGCGCCGGATTTAGGCACGCGCATCTCCGAAGCCTATCATATTCAGGGCGTGCCAGAAACATTTGTGATTGACCAAGAGGGCAACGTGGCAGAGTTTATTTATGCTGGTGTCACAGAGCGCCAATTACGGGCAGTGATTGACCCGCTGCTGGAAGGTGAAAGCTCATGAGTATTCCCGGTATTTTGATGGCATTGGTGTTAGTTGCCCTGAGTGTGGCAATTGTGGGGTTGCCGCTGCTGCGTGCCAACAGCAACCGCAGTCGGGAGGCACTGGCACGCAAAGCCTATGATGAAATTTTGACCGCCTATGAGCGCGTGTTGACAGCGATTCGGGATTTGGATGAGGATTTCCAGACGGGCAAATTGCAAGAAGACGAATATCAAGAAGAACGCGCCCGCCGCGTCCAGCAAGGGTCTGAACTGCTGCATCATCTGGAAAAACTAGATGCCGCTGCCCCGCTGCCCGACACATTTTCGCCATCGGCTGCACCGGTAACAGCCGTCGCAGATGACGAAGTAGAGGCGTTGATTGCGCATTATGCCCAAACCGAGAAAAGCTATTAATGGGCGATTAGCTGTTGGCGATTAATGATTAGCTTTTAGCTATTGGCTTTTAGAATGTGTTTCAAAAAATCAGGTTGGTAGGGACACGGCATACCGTGTCCCTACCGGAAAAAACCGAATTTTGAAATGACTTCAACCAATCGAAACCCAGCATCTTCGTTGTTTTTGTGTCTGTGTAGTTCATTCATAACGAGGGGGAAATGATATGAAAATCACACGCGGACTGCTTCCAGTCCTGCTGTTTCTGAGTATGTTGCTTGCTGCCTGCGGCGGTTTAGCAGGTGAACCCGTGATTGTTGCCACCATCCCACCCCAACCCACACGCCCTAGCGTGAATGTCGCGGCGCTGTTGGCAGAGGCGGATAAAGCGCAAGGTGCGGCATTATTCGCCGAGCATTGCACCGATTGTCATGGCACACAAGGCAAAGGCGATGGTGCATTGGTCGCTTCTGGGCAAGTGACCGCCCCGCGTGATTTCACCAATCCAGCGACGCTAGAAGGCATTTCTGCAGCAGACTGGTACGCCGTCATCCGCGATGGTCGCTTACAAAAGTTAATGCCACCGTGGGGCGAAAAATTTACCCCAGAACAAATTGCTGCCGTGACCCTGTATGTCTACGAATTATCGTCTGCGCCAGCAGTAGCAGCGAATAATGCCGCCGCAGTTGTGCCTGCCAGCACCGAAGAAACCACCCCATCTCAAGCAGCAGCAACGGCAATACCCCCTGTTGAAATCGTGGGCATCGTCTCTGGCAGTGTGGCACATGGCACAGTGGGCGGTGTTGTGCCGGATGACCTGATGGCATCATTGGAGATGATGAATGCCACCAACCAGCCCGTAACCTTGGCGACTGCGCCGGTCTTAAATGGCAGTTTTACGTTTGAAGCGATTCCGCTGCGAACTGACCAAGTGTATACCGTCTCGGTTTGGTATGGCGACACGTTTTATTTTAGCGAGACCCTCTCGCCGCAAGCAGGCGCAACGACACTAGAACTACCTGTGATGATTTACGAAAAAACAGCCGATTCATCAGTGCTGCAAATCTCGCTGCTGCTGACGCAGATTGAAAAGCAAGGCAATAACATTGCTGTCGCCCAAATCGTCCAATACGAGAACACCAGCGATAAAACCTTCATGCAAGATACACCGACAGAAAATGGGCTGTATCCCACCGTAGAAATTTATCTGCCGGAAGGTGTGACCCTGAATCCCGATGGGATGCTACCGGGCTATATCTTGAGCGCCGATGGACGGCGCGTGCAGGATACCGCGCCCATCTTCCCCGGTGAACGCCATACCATGCATGTCGCGTATTCGATACCCTTTAATGACAGTGCCGTGCTGGATTTTAAAGTGCCGTATGCCATGAATAATCAGGCAGAAATTATGCTGGCGCCCAATGCGTTTAAAGTCGTCAGCGACCAATTCCAGTTTTTCGGCACACAGCAGTTCGCCTCTGGCTTATACGATGATTATATCGCTGACCCTGTAGCCCCCGGTGAGACACTGCATTTGCAACTGCTGCCTGCGCCGCCGCCTGCTGCTGAATTGAATCCCAATATTCCGCTGGCGTTTGGCTTGGCGATTGCGGGCGTGGGCATGATGGTCTTTTCCGGCGTGCTGTTCATCCACTCCAACCGCATGATGAAACTGCAAATGGCGAATCAACATGTGCAAGTTGAAATGTTGGCGAAAGACATTGCTGAACTCGATGCACGCCATCAAGCGGGCAAAATCAACGATAAAAAATATCAGCAGCAGCGCAGCGCCCTCAAAAAACGGCTGGCAGACCTGATGAGTGAAAAACCTCAGCAAAATTAAGTGACACATTGCACTCCTAGCTGTATCTCGTTTGGGGTATGGTTAGGGTGCATCAGAAATCACCTGATAAATCAATTATTTCAAAATACCTCTTTGGCAGCGGTGGGTTCACAAGCTCACCGCTGTGTAACCCTTTGCCAAGAGGTAAACCAAATTAGCGATAAATTTTGGCGAAAACCTTTAAAAAGATGCCAAAAAATTGCAATAAATAGTCAAGGAGATAGGGTTATATGAGTGCCACCAGTCGGTCTTTTCCCCATTTGCTACCAAAATCCAAACCTGCTGAACAATCCACGACCCCGCTATTGTTAAAAGGGCTAACACTGTTGGCGCTTTTGGGTGTGGCAATGGCGTTTTACATGGCGCTGTTTTATGCCGGAACGGATGTTGTCCAAGGTGAAGTCCAGCGCATTTTTTATTTGCATGTCCCGGCTTTTTCGGGCGCTGCTGTTGCCTTTGGTGCATCGGTCGTGGGCGGTGTGTTGTATCTCCGCACGCGCAATCCCAAATGGGATGCCTTGGCAATTGCTGGTGTGGAAGTCGGTTTAACTCTTTCCATGATTACGATTGTCACTGGCGCAATTTGGGCGCGTCCGATTTGGAATACATGGTGGACGTGGGACCCGCGCCTGACCTCCTGCGCGATTATGGCGCTGGTATATGCCGCGTATTTGCTGCTCCGCAATGGCATCGAAAATTTGGATCGCCGCCGCACCTTTGCTGCTGTTTATGGCATTCTGGCGATTAGCACGGTCATTTTCACATTTATGATTACACGCATTCGCCCCGATACCATTCACCCGACGGTGATTGGACCTAGTGTGACCAATACGGCACAGGGTGGCTTTGCGATGGCAGAGGCGATGAAAACCACCATCAGCATGAACAGCATGATTGCTTGTTTCCTGATTGCCCCGGCATTGATATGGTGGCGAATTCGTTTGCAAAATGCCCTAGAAGCCGTGCAGCGCCGCCGGGCAGTCTTAGATTAACGTAGCCAGTTAAAATTAAAAATATGGAGAAAATCATCATGCCCGATACCACTGCTTACCTAAATCTTGGCGTATTAATCGTCCTGTTCATCAGCGGGGTCTATACGTTCAGTCTGTGGCTGCGTTTACACAATACTGACCGTGATATGCAAGTGCTGGAACAATTAGAAGACAATTAGCTGCATTTCACCGTGAACTGCTCTGGGCGAGGTATGCCTCGCCCCGGCAACCAGCATATACGTAATGTGTTCTAAAACGATGATGTACAAACAATAAATCACTCCCCCATCAATCGCCGCGTAAATGATACAAGAATCGCGCAAATTCATTGGCATCTTCTATCGTGGGCATCTGCACTAATGAGGTGCCAGTCGTTTGCCGTACTTCTTTTAGGGTATTATCGGTTTTTGAGCTACTGCCCACCGCCATTGGGGTTAGCAGATAGGTGATATAATTGCTTAAGGTGGTTTTTGCCGCGTATTCATTGCCCTGCTGTAGATCCACTTCAGACATCTCAAAATCGTGCATGTGGGTGATGGTATATAGTGATTGAAGTTTGCGGTTTTTGACGTGATTTTGCATCAAATCAACCGCATCTTTAACATCACGGTAACGCACTAATCCAACCATATAAAAAATCAGGGTAGGACAACTTTCCAAAGCAGTGATGGTGATAGGCATAAGATGACCTTTCAATGGATAGATGTCGTTTGCATTTGCACTGTGTGGTTTAAATATGACAACTGAATTATTTTAAATATTTCATAATATTTCTATAATTTTACCTCAAGGCATTGATTATCCACAGTGGCGAATGATTTGCCTATCAAAATCTGATGAATTTTGCACGAGTTTTTTAACTCACATTACATTTTGATAACATAGCAACAGCACAAAAAATAGCTTTGCCTTTTTTGCCGCCATGCGCTTAAATTGGCGGAATACGTTTGGCTTTTTATGAGGACAATCCTATGACCCACCTGCTCATCCAGAATGCCCAATTGTTGCGCGTGGATGCTGTTACCCAGACTGCCATTGTTCAACCGGGGCAGGATATTGTGATTCGCAGCAACCGGATTGAGGCAGTCCAAGCGACGGGTCAGGTAGACGCATCGCATTTTGCAACGGTGATAGAGGCTGCCGGAATGCTGGTCATGCCGGGACTCATCAATTGTCACGCGCATGTGCCAATGGTGTTGTGGCGCGGGCTGGCAGAAGATGCTTCGATTGACCGCTGGTTTAACGACATGATGTGGGCGCTGGAACATAATTTACAACCGGAAGATGTTTATTGGGGGATGCTGCTGGGCTTAATCGAACAAATTGAATGCGGTGTAACGGCTGTTGCTGACCATTATTTTCATTTGGCGTATGCCGCCCAAGCCATCGAAAAAATTGGCGCACGGGCATTGCTCGGTTATGCGATGTTCGGCAGCGAAGGACAAGCAAAAATTGATGAAACAGCGCGTTTTGTGCAAGACTACCAAGGCGCAGCACAAGGGCGCATTCGCACGCTGTTAGCGCCGCATTCGCCCTATACCTGTGATGCCGATTTTTTACGCGCTTCGGCAAAAGCTGCCCAAAAATTAGGCGTTGGCATTCATATTCATGTCTCAGAAACCAAACAGCAAACGATAGACAGCCTGAGAAAACACGGCAAAACTCCTATCCAGATTTTGCAAGAAACCGGCATTTTGGATGTGCCGACGATTCTGGCGCATGTGTGCGGCGCGACACCGGATGATATTCGCATTCTGGCACGCTATCCGGTGGGTATTGCCCATGCTGCCAAAACGTATCTGAAATTGGCGATGGGCAAAACACCGTTATTAGAATTTATCGCAGCGAACATTCCGGTGGGCTTGGCAAGCGATGGTGTCGTCAGCAATAGCACGCTCAACTTATTCGAGACCATGCGCTTGATGGCACTGACGCAAAAACATGATGCGGGCATGGGCGAAGTTATGCCGATTGGGCAAGCCTTAGCCATCGCTACGCAGGGCAGCGCCCGCGTCTATGGGCAACCGGATGAATTGGGCGCGATTGAACCGGGTTATTTGGCAGATGTGATTTTGATAGACTTGAACGGCGCACATCATCAGCCTTTGTATCATGCGCCGTTCAGCCTCGTTTATAACTTGCAAGCGCCGGATGTTCGCACTGTGATTATTGATGGACAAATCATTATGCGTGACCGCCACTTGCTGACGATAGACAAGCAAGAAGTCTATGCCCAAATTCGCACTCGCATGGAACGTTTATCCTATCTTGACCCGGCAAAGCGTATTCAGACGTATTGAGACAATCAATTTTACGATGGTTGTGTTTTTATCCATGTGCGGATTTCATCGTATGCCCAGTGATAATGGCTTGATGTGGCTGAAACAAAATAACTGAGCAGCGTGGTCGTGTTTGTCCAAGCATAAAATTTTGGTGTGATAAGAGCTTCTTCAGGGATGGTCTCGATAACGCTGACAATTTCGGCATAAGATTCGGCAAATTTTTTCTGCATCTCGCTCAAGGGGATGTCTCGGTATTGTTCATAAATGCGTTGATTCAAAATAGGGGTTTCACTCCACTTTAAATCTTCAGCCGGTGTTTTGACTATTTCGCCACGTACCCCAGCCCGATACCAACTGAGTACCATCTGCTCCCACGCATATAAATGTGCCAGAATGTCCTTGACTGACCAGTTTTCACAGACGCCGGGTTGTGTCATCTGCTCATCTTGCAGATTTTCCAACACAGAGATTAATTTTTGGCGCTCAAGCGGGATAGTGTTTAATAAGTCTTCTTTGGATTTGGGGCGAGACATACAAATGCCTTTCCACTTTTACTAAGATTAGCGATTTCTCTCAGTATAGGGGAAAGGCATCCGCAAGGTCAGTTTAGAACATCATTTCTAAATCGTGTCAATTATCCTAATCTTCAATACCCCACAAACGCACTGTGCCATCTTCACCTGCCGTTGCAATCAGCGTGCCATCTCCATTAAATTGCATCTGATTGATGCCGCGCCTATCCACTGGCACACGGGCAATTTCTTTATCATCGGCAACATCCCGCAGCACCATCTCGCCCCTATACGAAACTGCCAACACAGCACCATCGGGACTAAAGACAATATCACGGATGGTTTCTGGTTTGGGCAGCGATAGTTCGCGCACGATTTTTTCTTCGGCA
>JALHOR010000148.1 GCA_022842885.1 Anaerolineae bacterium | reverse complement strand
AAGCCAACACTGCTATAATCTCTTTCATGGGATTCTCAGTTCCTGGACTGTTAGAGACTATCCACTTTACTGAGAATGCCCCTTTCCGCTAGATGCGCTTTTGGCGAAGGTATTGTACTAAGACTTTATTTTAGAAAACCGGTTGTCTGAAGCGAATGGAATAATTTGTCTGTGCCTGTATTTTTTTTGTCATTTGCCTCTAATTCTTTCAATTCTCGCTGATGATCGCCTGAAATATATTGACGCTTTAAGCGTCCACGAGTAAATTAGAACCCATCAAGCAACCGGTTTTCTGACGAGAAATTACCATCATGTCAAACAGTCATTTTATGAAACGCCCCAGTATCAAGGATGTTGCCTTCAAAGCAGGGGTATCAAAATCAACCGTTTCGCATGTTATCAATGGTACGCGCTTTGTTGAGGATGGGACGAAGCAGCAGGTATTGCAGGTCATTGAAGAACTGGGTTACAGACCCAGCGTCATCGCCCGCAGTCTGACGACTAATCGTACCCAATTGATCGGTGTTATCGTTTCCGATAGCTCAAATAACTTTTTCGGGGAATTGATTCGCGGCATCGAAAATATCTTTGGGAAAGCGAATTACGGATTGGTCGTATGCAATACCGATGAGACCCTAGAACGCGAAGAATACTACCTCAATTTACTGCTAGGACAACAGGTAGACGGCATCATTGCCGCTGCCGCCAGCCAACAGTGGGATGCGCTTCGACTTGCCGAAATGAAACACAAACCCGTCGTTTTTGTTGACCGCGAGTTTGAAGGCATCGCTGAACGTCCTTACGTCGGTTCTAATAATTATGGCGGCGCGTATCTGGGTACAAAACACCTCATTGATGGTGGTTATCGAGAAATAGGCATTCTGGCAGGCTTTCAGCGCCTTTCTTCGATGCGTGACCGCTTGGCAGGTTTCAGACAAGCACTAGCCGAGCATAAAATACCCCTCCCCGACGCTTGGATCGAGGTATCACCGCTTAGCATTGAAGCCGGACAAGAAGCCACGCTTCGCCTGATGTCACAAGCAGATCGCCCGCGTGCATTGTTCATCAACAATAATTTACTAAGCTTGGGAACACTGTTAGCACTGGCATCATTAGGATTGCGCTGCCCAGAAGATGTTGCTCTGGTTGGGTTTGACGATCATCCTTGGGCGGCAGTTTCCAATCCGCCACTCACCGTCATCAGACAGCCAACCCTCACCATCGGCGAGACCGCTGCACATCTCTTGCTGGATATGTTGAACGGTGATGAGACGCCGCGCTCCAAACATCTTTTCAATTGTGAACTCGTGATTCGGGCATCGTGTGGATACAAGCGTTGAGATGACTCATGGATAGTTTAGAGTGATCTCAATTTGAGATATGGGAGAAAATCAGCATGGATTTAGAGCTAAGTGAGTTCAACCTACTCTGTGGATAGTGGTTGGCTGAAAGTGACCACCTGACCTTTATGATCATTAATGCGATTTTGACTTGAACAGACATTATCAGGAGAAAGCACATGGCGAATCCCTTTTTATCAAACTGGCGTTCACTGCGAACACATCAAACCCCACAGTGGTTTCGGGACGCTAAATTTGGCATTTATACTCACTGGGGCATCTATTCGGTACCGGCAGTGGGTCGAAATGTGTCATGGTATCCCCATAACATGTACCGGGAAGGCACGACACAGTTTGATGCTCACGTAAAAACCTATGGACACCCATCGAAATTTGGCTACAAAGACTTTATTCCGCTGTTCACAGGCGAAAAATTCGATCCGGATGAATGGGCTGATCTGTTCAAGCGGGCGGGCGCACGGTTTGCGGGACCGGTCGCCGAACATCATGATGGCTTTCCAATGTGGAATACGGCTTACGGCAAGTGGAATGCTGCCACGATGGGACCAAAACGGGATATTGTCGGAGAACTGGAAAAAGCCATTCGGTCACGCGACATGAAATACATGGTTGCGATGCATCACGCCGAAAACTGGTGGTTTTACCCGCATTGGATCAAAGATTTTGATACTGCTGATCCGCAGTACAGCGACCTCTATGGCGAACTCCACAATCAGGATTTTGCGGCTGACCTGTGGGCAGGTATTGGCGATATGGACAATCCTGAGTGGGGGATGGTACGTGATCGGGAATGGCAAATGCAGGATTTGCCCAGTAAGGCATTCCTTGACCGTTGGCAAGCTCGTCTTTATGAGGTGATTGATCACTATCAGCCTGACTATATCTGGTTTGATTTTGGGCTGAAATATATCCGCGAGGAGTACAAACGCGATTTTCTAGCACACTACTATAACAAAGCGCAAGATTGGCAGCGTGAAGTTGTCGTGAGTTATAAGTGGGATAACCTTCCGCCCGGAACAGCGTTGGTTGATATCGAATTGGGCAGAATGGCAAACCAGACGTATTTTGAGTGGATTACCGATACCACCATTGATGATGGCGAAGCATGGGGATACATGAAAGACGCTCGGTACAAATCGGTCACAGAATTGGTGCATTATCTGGTTGATAATGTCAGCAAAAACGGACATTTGCTGCTGAATGTTGGACCACAGCCCGACGGTCAAATTCCTGAACCTGCCCAAGCGGTGCTTGAAGGTATCGGCAAATGGCTGGATGTCAACGGCGAAGCCATCTATGGAACAATCCCCTGGCATTGCGCGGGTGAAGGTCCAACCAAAACGCTCATTGAAGGCGCGTTTGGCGATATGAAAGAGAAGCCTGTTTATACGGGCAAAGATTTCCGCTTTACCGTCAAGGATGAGACGATTTATGCCATTGCGATGGCGCTGCCGCCCAAAGATTTCACGCTCACCTCATTTAAGGGACTCTACCCGGACGAACTTGAAGCGGTTCATCTGGTAGGGAGCGATCAACCCCTGCAATGGAAATTGACGGCTGAAGGGTTAAGCATCGAACGTCCCGACACCATTCCACAGGAACATGCCTTTACATTCAAAATTACACGCCGCCCTTTGGCGTGATGACTGGATTTAGTGAAAGAATACGATGATGA
This sequence comes from Anaerolineae bacterium, assembly GCA_022842885.1. Lineage (GTDB taxonomy): Bacteria > Chloroflexota > Anaerolineae > Aggregatilineales > Phototrophicaceae > JALHOR01. The sequence continues at coordinate 8,244 of JALHOR010000148.1, read as the reverse complement.
AACAAGCTGTTATGACTGCTCCGGGAGTGATTGAAATTCGACAGGGTATCGAACCGCCTATCCCGCAACCCAATGAAGTGATTATGCAAACAAAACGCATCGGGGTTTGTGGTTCCGATATTCATGTGTTTCACGGTTTGCACCCTTATACAAGCTATCCTGTTGTGCAAGGGCATGAAGTTGGCGGCGTGGTCTCTGCGCTCGGCAGTAAGGTTACTGGGCTGCAAATAGGCGATAAAATCACCTTCATGCCCCAAGTAACATGCGGTGAATGTTATCCCTGTACGCATGGGATGTATCATATTTGCGAGTCACTTAAGGTAATGGGATTTCAAACAGGTGGCGCAGCGCAGGAGTATTTTACCCTTCCGGCTGAAAATGTCATCAAACTTCCCGACGATTTTTCACTTGACCAAGCCGCTATGATTGAACCTATCGCGGTGTGTGTCCATGCGATTGCTCGCGGCGGTGGGGCAGCAGGTAAGCGTGTTTTAGTATTGGGTGCCGGTACGATTGGTAATCTGACGGCACAGGTCGCCAAAGCATCCGGCGCATCTGCGGTGCTAATCACGGATGTGAGTGATTATAAGCTGCAAAAAGCGCAAGAGTGCGGCATTGATTTCACTGTCAATATCACACAAGCCAATCTAGGGGATGCCATTCTGGAGTATTTTGGTCCTGAAAAGGCGGACTTGATGCTGGAATGTGTCGGCGTTGAAACAACCATCACCGATGCTGTCAACTATGCCCGCAAAGGGACAACAATTGTTGTGGTGGGCGTATTTGGCAAAAAACCGCAGGTTGATCTGGGTCTGGTGCAAGACCGTGAACTCAGCCTTGTCGGGACGCTGATGTACCAGAAAGCTGATTATGAGCGTGCCGTTGAACTTGTATCCAGCGGCAAAATGAATTTGGATGCGCTAGTGACCCATCGGTTTCCCTTTGACCACTATCTTGATGCCTATCACACCATTGAAACAGCAAATGGTGAGTATCTAAAGGTCATTATCGAACTAGACTAAGCTAACTTTTACAGTTCGTCATCCTTGAAACCCAAACTTTTACTAAACGACTGCTCAACACGGCTGCCGTTAATTTGGTGCAGTCAGTGACCGTTGATGAATCGATTACTTCTACCCAAAGGAATGTATGATGCACCCATTTACGTACTATCAACCTACTGAAATCCGTTTTGGTGTAGGACGAGTACAAGAAGTTGCTGAAGTCGTGGGTCGCTTCGGCAAGCGTTGTTTATTGGTGACAACTGCCAAAACAGGATCAGTCGCTCCGATTTTTGAACGTGTTCGTAACCTGCTAGAAAACGGCGGCATTGCCGTTGAGCATTTCGACGGCGTGATTGCTAACCCAACCACTGATTGTGTCACAGCGGGCGCTGACATGGCAAAAGCCTTTGGCGCACAGGTCATCGTTGGGCTAGGTGGCGGTTCCAGCATGGATACGGCTAAGGCGATTGCTGTCGAAGCGACCCATCCCGGCACCTCGTGGGATTATTTGTTCTTTCGAGACACCAAACCGACTGAGAAAACGCTGCCTATCATCACGATTTCGACCACATCCGGCACAGGTTCTCAAGTTACGCAGGTTGCAGTCGTAACGCACACAGCAAGTAAAACTAAGTCGGCACTCTATAATTCACTTCTGTATCCTAAAGTCGCTATTCAAGACCCGGAACTCACGCTATCTATGCCGCCAAACCTGACGGCAACCACCGGTTTTGACGCTTTCACCCACGCTTTTGAAGCATTTCTACATGTGAATAGCTCGCCTTATACCAATACACTTGCGATTGAGGCAATGGCGCTGGTTGCCAGGCATTTGCCGTCCGCAGTTGAAAACGGAAACCATCTGGAAGCACGCACGGGCATGGCATGGGCAGATACATTAGCGGGATTATGCATTGCCAACGCCGGTGTGACGCTTCCACATGGAATCGGTATGACCATTGGGGGGCAATGTCCGCAGGTCGCGCATGGACAGGCTTTAGCAGTGATTTATCCTGAATTCACCCGTTTCACTTTTCCTTACGCCATCGAGAAATTTGCCTTGATGGGGCGCATCTTCGCCCCCAGTTTGAAAACAGCAAGTGATCCAATCGCGGCAGAGCAATCATGTGAGGCGCTCGACCAATTCTTGAAGAAAATCGGGATGTGGCTGAGTTTGGAGCAGCTTGGCGTGACCGAAACCGATTTTGTCGCCATCGCTGATAACAGCCAGATATTGCCAGACTATAAGAATAATCCGCGCATTGCGACACGCGACGAGATATACGATCTGCTACAGGCAGCTTATCGGCGGAATTGAGTCACATTTATCTGTTAGAGCCGCTTGAGCAATTCGACCCTCATTCATGCTATGCGAGAATAGGACGTATTAGTTATATTTAAATTACCAACGCCATTTTCAACAGAAATGTACTGCCAACTTCTTTGAAATACGATTCAATCATACTCCAGAGGAGATTGGCGGCAACGTTTAACCCTAGACTGTGGATTTCCAATGCCGCGTTGTTAGCTTTATGTATCGGTATTGAGGAATGATTCAATCTGGGAATTTATGATTCGCTTTTTAGACAAGTTTTAGGTGGCAGGTATTCTTGGATTTCTAATGACCTTTTGAGGTGTTTTTTGAGGAGGCTCATTTACACGATAGCATAGCTAGGATTCGAACCCAACATCACGATTTCAGCACAATCTTGTAGCCTTTTTAAATACAAAAACCATCACAAAGGATGGTTTTATATTTAAATTTGATTTTTTTGACCCTATCGGGATTCGAACCCGAGTCTTCACCTTGAAAGGGTGACGTCCTAGGCCTCTAGACGATAGGGCCTTGCCTAAGCAACAGGACTGAATTTTACAAGAATTGCCGAGAATGGTCAAGGGTTGAACTGATAAAAAGGCAAAACCCCTCAGCCTACTTTTGCGGCATGATACGATTAAATAGCTCAGAAAAGGCAAATTCATCTTGCAAGATGCCGCTGCAATTGGGTAATTTCGCCCGGACCCCACTCACACATTCTTTATCGCGTTCCAGCGACCACATTGCCAAACGGCGAATTCCCTTTTCTAGCGCAAAACTCGTAATTTGTTCGGCATCTGCCAATGTAAACGTTTCTGTTTCCACATCGTTCACGCCCAGCATCGGCGTTAGACCTACCATGTTCCATAATTCAGCATCGGTTTTATCGGGGTATAACATCTGTAACTGAGCGAACAAACTTTCAGCGGCTTGGATAGCATTTGCACCCATCGCATCCGGGAAAGCAGAGCCACCAAAATTCATCGTCATGATATTCACCACATCAATTTCAACGCCAAATGCTAATGCCGATTCCAGAACAGCAATGCCATCCGGCGTCAATCCAGTAGGTTCAGTCGGCAGTGTAAACGAGATAAATAATTCTTGTCCGGCAGATTGAGCAGCAGCTTGTAATTGAGCAATCGCTTCAGAACGCCGCGCGACCGAAACAGCATCGCGGATTTCATCGCCCTCAACATCAAAATCCAGCGCCACAACCCCTAATTCATCCACCACGCGCTGATATTCGGCTGTCAACGATGCCACATCTGAACAGATTAAAGCCAAATCATCACCGCCAGCACCACCGAAAGCCACAATAATATCGCCACCTTGCGCCCGTAACTTTTCTAATGCCCGCGATAAAAAAATATCCCCAATTTCAGTATTCGCATTCCAGCGGGCATAACATCTATCGGACGCACTTAGAATAAAACTGAGCGAAAAATAATGAATGCCCTGTGTTTCAGCAAGCAACGCCATAGAATATGAGACGGGACCACCAGCGAAAGCATAGGGGGCATAATGCGGCTTGGCAAAATCAGCAGACTCTGATTGTGCGGCAACAACGATATTGCATAGAAAAAGACAAAAAATGAATAAACGCCGCATCGCCGCGTCCTATCTATGAAAAATTATGCTTTAATTATCAATCCAACAACGTATTGGAAATTTCGTAAGTTTCAACCGGTTCAGTGCGCCCTTTTACCCGGAAAGCACCGCGTGACCGTCCATAAACAAAATCAGTGGTCGCCCGATACACAGCTTCGCTCACCAGAATCCGTCCATTTTCCGCCATGCCTTGCAACCGTGCCGCAATATTCACGGTATCGCCCACTGCCGTAAAATTCATGAGCCTATCTGTCCCGACATTGCCGACCACCGCTACACCCGTATGGATGCCAAAGTTAATTCGCATCCGCTGTTTCTCTTCGAGTTTTTGATGAAACCAATAAATTTCATCTTGGATATGCAATGCCGATTTCACAGCACGGGCAATATGATCCGGTTGGTCGTTGGGCGTATTATAGAGCGCCATCACACAATCACCAATAAATTTATCTATCGTGCCACCATACAACAAAATAATCTTGACCATCAACGAATGATATAAATTCAATAATTGCAGCAATTGTTCGGGGTCAGTGCGTTCTGCCAACGTCGTAAAACCCTCCAAATCAGCAAATAACACCGTCACCGTTTGTAATCTGCCGCCCAATTTCACTTGTTCGGGGTGTTTCAGCAGTTGGTCTACAATCGGTGGCGCAACAAAACGCTCAAATGCTGCCCGCGTCGTTTTCTGTTTATCGCGCAAATCATCGTTAATATTTTTTGCTTTCAAACTACGGTCTACCCGCGCAATTAACTCGCGGGGGCTAAAGGGCTTCGTGAGGTAATCCTCGGCACCTGCCGCCAACCCATGAACACGGCTATCCACATCCGACAAAGCGGTGAGCATAATTACCGGAATATGGGCAGTACGGTCATCGGCTTTCAGCCGTTCACAGACATCAAAGCCAGACATGCCCGGCATACTCACATCTAACAAAATTAAATCGGGCTGTTCGCTTTGGGCAATTGCCAACGCAATTTGACCATTTTTCGCTTCATACGTTTGATGCCCTGCCATATCCAGAACATCTTTGACCAGTTCAATATTTTCCGGGTTATCGTCCACTACCAAAATGCGTTTCACAGGATAGCCCTTAACTGCAATATTCTAATAATTTGCTGGCGAGTTCCTGCAAATTAATCGGTTTGGAGATGTAATCATTGCATCCCGCTTCCAGTGCTTTCTCTTTATCGCCCATCATCGCATGGGCAGTCAGCGCAATAATCGGAATATGCATCAAAGCGCGGTCAGCTTTGATAATGCGGGTCGCTGTCCATCCATCCATCCGTGGTAGCGACAAATCCATCAGGATGACATTGGGCGATTCAGTCTTTGCCATTGCCACACCTTGTTCCCCATCGTAGGCTTTCAATACTTCATAATCCAATGAAAGCAGTACATCCACGATGAGAGTCATATTGTCTTGATTATCTTCTATCACCAGCACACGACAACCCGCCACCCGCCATCTCCTGACTTTGCCGATACGCATAAGCACGACAAATTTCAATAATAACAAGGAACTGATGTCTATTTTAGCACAAATTTCTAAAGGGGCAGGACATCAGGGGTTAAAAAAGCGGGTTTTCTCCAAGTATGCCCAATCCTGCGGGGGCCAATAGCGTATTAGAGCCTCACCAATAATTTGTGAGCGTTGAATCTGGTCAAATCCCCGCGAGTCGTTGCTATGATTGCGGTTATCACCCATCACAAAATATTCGCTCGCACCCAACACCCAAGTGTTATCTTGGCAGCGCGTGGTACAAGGTTCATTGATATAGGGTTCTTCTTTCAACACACCATTGATGTAAACCAATTTGTCTTTGATTTCAATCGTTTCGCCCGGCAGCCCAATCAACCGCTTGATGAGAGGTGCATCGCCAATGCGCGACCCCGGCGAATTAAACACCACAATATCGCCGCGCTCTGGTTCACCAACCAGATAATTGATGCGGCTGATGATTAACCGCTGGTCTGTCCAGAAGGTTGGTTCCATGCTGGGACCTTCCACCAGAAAGCGCGGTGCCGCTAACTCAACTAACACATAAACCACAAAAATAAACATGACTGTTTCGGCAATTTCGCGCAGAAAAAAACGAGTACGGAGTTTAGGACGTAATGGCTTTTCAGTTGGCATAAGACCTGTATCCGGGCAAATGACCGCCGCATTCGGATAGTGAACTGGCTATAGGGATAATTGTTGGATAAGTATTTCAGTCTTCAACGGGCGCTGATTATAGACTCGTCGCATTGTGAATGCAATCCAGAGTTGCCCTATCCTATTCCGTGCGCGATTCGTCACTTTCGTTTATACTGGTAGGTAGTGTGGTGAATATCAAACAGGAACGGTCACAGTGGCAGAAGAAACGATACTCATCGTAGACGATGGCAAAGATAACCGCGATTTTATTATTGAATATGTTTTAGAACCCAACGGCTTCAAGTATTTGACAGCGCGAGATGGGCTAGAAGGTTTGCAAATCGCGCTTAAACACAAGCCGGATTTGATATTGCTTGATTTAGAAATGCCCCGGATGCGCGGCGACCAAGTGTTAGAACAATTAGCAGCGCATAATCTGGATATTCCAGTCATTCTCATGACTTTTCATGGGTCGGAAGAAATTGCCGTGAGTGTGTACCGGTTGGGTGTGCGTGATTATATTAAAAAACCTTATTATCCCGAAGAAATGTTAGAAGCCATTGAAAAAAGCCTAACGGAAACACGCTTACGCCGCGAAAAAGAAGCATTAACGTCGCGCATTTTACAGGCGAATCGGGAACTCCAGCGGCGGTTGCATGAACTCAATATTTTGTATAACGTTGGCAAAAATGTTACATCTATGACGGACTTAACCCGGTTGCTGCCCAATATCGTGCAAGCAGCGGCACAAGTGACCCACGCCGACGAAGTGCAGCTTTGTTTGTTGGAAAACAAAAAAATTGTTTGCCGCGCCCACAAAACACCGCGTTCTGCTGGGGCGCAAGCCGCTGAATTTGAAGTTCACAACCCTATCATCGCCCAAGTGATTCGCACGCGCCAAGCCATCGCACTCAGTGCCGAACAACTCCAAAAAAATACCCCACCCGGTCAACCGAATTCGGTGGCATATTCGCCAATGCTGATTAATGACCGCGTGTTGGGCATTCTGGGGTTACATAACTTTACCCCCGGCACGCCGCCTTTCACGCAGCATGACAGCGCCCTGCTCAATGCCTTAAGCGATTATGCAGCGATTGCCATCGAAAATTCGCGCAACTACACGGCATTACAACAATCCCGCGAACAAATGCGTGATACGTTTGAACGCTTCGTTCCGCCTTCGGTGGTGCAGCAGGCGCTCGCCCGCCCCGATGAAGTTAAAGCGGGTGGCACGCGCCGCCGCATCAGTGTCTTATTTGCCGATATTCGTGGTTATACAGCATGGAGCGAAAACGCCGCCCCAGAAAAAGTCATCGAGACGCTCAATCATTATCTCGATTTGGCAGCGGGCGTTATTTTGGCATGGGAAGGCACGCTCGATAAATTTTTTGGTGATGGCTTGATGGCAGTCTTTAATGCGCCGGAAGAACAACCCGACCATGTGCATCGTGCTGTAGATGCAGCGTTAGCCATTATGCGGGCGGCACAAGAAGTCAATACGCAGCACGGCTATCAATTGGCGTATAGCATCGGTGTTCACACTGGGGATGCTGTTGTTGGGTATATTGGCACCAGCCGCGCCCTAAATTACACCGCGATTGGCGATACGGTGAACCTAGCAAAACGTTTGCAAGAAACCGCCCAACCGGGGCAAATCCTGATTGAAGAAAGCGTTGTCAAAGAATTGGGTGATAGAGTGCAGGCACGTCCGCTAGGCGATTTAAAAGTCAAAGGACGCCGCAGTGCCGCCTTCGCTTATGAGTTGATGGATGTCAAATAACACTATGGATAGCAAAACCCATTGGTCGCACATTTACCAAACCAAATCACCTTTAAATGTCAGTTGGTATCAGGCACAGCCTGATCTTTCGCTCGGTATGATTCACCAAACCCATGTTGGGTCACAAGCACAAATCATTGATGTCGGTGCTGGGGCTTCGACGCTGGTTGACCACTTGCTGATGTTAGATTACCAACACATTACCTTATTAGATATTTCATCAGAAGCCCTCAATATCACCCACCAGCGTCTTGGTGAAGCAAAATCCGCCCAAATTCAGTGGCTGGTAGGCGACATTACCCACATCACTTTACCAGAAAAAGCCTATGATATTTGGCACGATAGAGCCGTTTTTCATTTTTTGTCGCAACCCCCACAACGCAGTCGCGACAT
>JALHOR010000147.1 GCA_022842885.1 Anaerolineae bacterium | reverse complement strand
CGAATAATCATCGTCCGGTTGGCGCGTGATGGCTGCCGCATGAATTAACGCTGTCACATCCAATTTGGGCAGTGCGTTTATCTCTGTTTGCAACAACGTCAATGCCGGATACATTGACCACGCTGTTAGTAATTCAGCATCCCACGCTTGGTCAAGCGCGATAACTTGCCAACCCGCATCCAATAACGCCATCACCAAATGTCGCCCCACAAAACCACCTGCCCCGGTCACTAACACGCGCTGAGTCATGAGTTTGACCCATTCTCGGAGTCAGCTTCAGCGGTATCATGCCAATCTTCGGCAATCAAACCACCGGAAGACGCAATATGCTCGGTGATAAGCCGGATAGCCTCTGCTGACTGCTGTTTGGCAATCGCTTCGATAATCGGCAAATGGTTATAGGCAATGCGCGTGATGTCGCTGTTACGTCGATTGGTAAGTGCCATTACCTGCCGCACCCGCTGCGAAACGACACTCCATGTTTGCGCCAATAATTCATGTTGGCTCAGTTCAATCAGCGCATCATGAAAATCGCGGTCAAGATTATTCACCTCGGTTAAATCACCCGTTTGTGCCGCCGCTAACATCGCTTCAAAAATTTGGCGCAGGCGGGCAACATCATCCGGGTTATGGTTGGCGATAATGCGCTGCACGGCAAAAATTTCTAACACACTCCGCAAACTATAGAGTTCTTCAATGTCGCGCTTGCTTAAATGCCGGACAATGGTGCCTTTATAGGCAATCGTCTCAATTAAGCCTTCGCGGCTGAGGGTTTGTAACGCTTCGCGCAGCGGCGCACGACTAACCCCTAATTGCGATGCCAACTCCATCTCCACTAACGATTGCCCCGGTTTCAACTCGCCACTCACAATCGCATCGCGCAACATATCCAAAATGCGCTCACGCAGGGGCTTGTTATCTATCTGGTGCAATGTAGTCAGATTGGTTTGGGACATTTGCTTGACACGCCTGAAAGCTAATTCTATAATCACCGTCGTCAGTTGATTGTCGACAATCGGCTGACGACCATAAGGCAGATTATATGTACCGACTGCCAATGTGTCAAGCAATTCAACACATTTTTATTGACAAATTTTTTATCATTCATTTTGGGACAATGTGCTAATGGCAATTGCAACCAATGAACAATATCTCGTGGAAATGGCAGTGGTGGGCAATATTACGCAGCCCGCACTGCGTCCCGGTGGCTATACGCTGGATGACAAAGGCGTAGGGCGTGTGCTGCCCGGCATGTCTGGCGTGGTCTATAATGTGCGCGTGGGCGACCCGGCGTTTGGCTGGTCAAGCGACCATGTGGAACCCGGTGCCAGCATCGCCAACCCAGATAATGCGGCAGAATATGCCCTGCATTATTTAACCTGCATCGGCAATCGGGCAATTGTCACCAGTGGGCTTGCCAGAGGCACAGAAGGCATCGTCACGGGGGAACATGCGCGGCTACTCGTAGATTTTGCGCCAGATGTGCTAGATTTGCTATGTATAGGTGATAGCATTCAGATTATCGCGCATGGACGCGGCTTGACATTCACCGATTTTCCCCAAATTGAACTCAAAAAATGCAGCCCCAAATTGATTCACAGCCTGAATATTGAACTCATCGAAAATGGTAAAAAACTCCGTGTGCCGGTCACGATGGCACTGCCGCCGCGCATCATGGGGTCGGGCGCTGAACTTAACAGCGAATATGTTGACCAAGATTTGATGTCCGGCGATAGAGCGTTGATGGCAGAACTGGGCATAGACCAGATGCGTCTCGGCGATATTGTCGTCATCCCCGATGCTGACCATCGCTGGGGACGCGGGTATCGTCAAGGCGCGGTCACGATTGCGTTGTGTATTCATGGCGATTCGGTGATGACCGGACATGGACCCGGCATTCTGACGTTAATGAGTGTGCCTGAACCCTGCATTGAATGGGTCATTGACCCCAATGCCAATATTGCTCAAACCCTGCATATCCGCGAGTGAGGCATATTATGACCCTGCGTACCAATAAAGATAAATTAGTCTCGGTCTCGGTGATGGGCAATATCGCGTCACCGGGCTTTGCGGGCTTGCCTGCCCTGCCGTATCAACTGACCGCTGGTGGTCAGCCCTTTTTGCTGCCGACATTTGGCGGCATTGTTTATAACGTCTCGGTGGGCGATAGCGCCTATGGCTGGCTAGCAGATTGCATTCATCCCGGTGTCAGCATCAAACTCAGCGATGAAAATGGCAATCGTGGTCTCAACATTTTGGCGTGTGTGGGCAATACCGCTATCGTCATGACGGGCGAGGCAAAAGGCACACGCGGCGTTGTCACGGGCAAATCGGGGCGCTTCTCCGAGCATGTTATCCTGCATTTTGATAAAGCCACCCGCGAGAAAATGGCAATCGGCGACAAAATCATGGTCAAATCTTATGGGATTGGTTTGGATTTGCATGATCATCCTGATGTGAAAGTGAAAAGTTGTTCACCGGAACTGCTAGAAGGTTTGGAAGTGACTACCAGCAATGGCAAATTGAATGTGCCAGTGGTGGCAGTCGTGCCTTCACATTTGATTGGCGCAGGCGCGGGGCTGACCAGCGAAGGCGGTTCATTGCATATCCAAACAGGTGATAAAGACGCGCTCAAAGAAGCCGGACTTGATACGCTCAAATTAGGTGATGTGGTCGCGCTGGCAGATACCGATAGCAGTTGGAATCATGGCTATTTGCGCGGCGCAGTGGGCATAGGCGTCGTTGGGCAAGGCGATAGTCCACGTAATGGTTATGGTCCCGGTGTCACCGTCATTATGACCAGCGCCAGCAATGGCATTCAACCTGTCGTGACGCCCGGTGTGAATATTAAAGATGTATTCGCGTTGAAGTAGCGATTGGCTTTTAACTTCGCTCAAGTTCAAAACGATTGAAAAATAGGATAGTCGTAAGGGAGGGTTTAGAAACCCTCCCTTACAAAAATACATTTTCTGAACATGAGTAGGGGAGCGCCTACGTGCGCTCCCTCTGGTGGGCGACCACATCGGGTCGCCCCTACACAACGCCATTTTCGTAGGGTTTGGCGTGCCAAACCCAAAAACAGGTTATTCAAGATTTATAAAGAAAATATCTCGGTGCGCTCTGTGGTTCAAAATCGCAGTAGGCGACCCATCAAAAAAACATAATCTAATGGCTAACAGCTAATGACTAACAGCCAATAGCTACCAGCTAACAACTAAAAAGGTGAAGATTCAATGCCAACTGAAGGACGTTATATCAAACACATGGCATTTGCCGTAAAAGATGCTCATGCCGCTCTGAAAACCTATCAGGATTTACTTGGCGTGGGTTTGGATGCTGAAGTGCATGATTATCCCAAGTCGCGCAATCGGGTCGCCATTTTCTGGGTGGGCGATGTGGAATATCAATTATGCCAATCCTTAGATGCCGGTGGGCGCTTTGATACGTGGATAAAAGAACGTGGCTACGAAGGATTGCATCATATTTGCTATGCGGTGCCGAATATAGATGAGGCATTAGCAGAGGCACAGGCAAAAGGCGCAACCCTCAAAGAATGCAGCGCGTGTAAGGTCAAAGGCAGTCATGTTCACCCGGAAGGGTGGGTCGCCTTCTTAGACCAAGAAGCAGGCGGTATCGAACTAGAACTGATGCAGGTCTACACGCCGGAACAACTCGAAGAATACAAAGCCGTTAAGGGAATTTAGAGCATGGGCATTACATTAGTGCGTGTTCCGGTAGACCAATTAGAAGATTTTACATTGCGAGCATTTATGGCGATGGGTGTGGGCGAAGACGAAGCTCACTACTGCACGCGCGGCTTAATCCAGAGTGAACTGCGCTGTTTGCCGGGGCAAGGGCAAGGGGTTCGCCGCCTCCCCACCTATCATGAACGCATCAGCAAAAAATATATCATCCCCGGCGCACCGTTTGAAATTATCAAAGAATCGCCCGCGCTGGCGTTGGTAGATGGGCATAACGGCATGGGGTCTGCCATCGGGCAAAAAGCCATGCAACTTGCTATCCAGAAAGCCAAAATCAGCGGCATTGGCACAGTCGTCGTTCGCAACAGCACCCATTTTGGTTCGTCGGCAGTGCCAGCACGATTAGCCGTTGAACAGGATTGCATCGGCATGGCGATCACCAATGCCGGACCCGAAATGGCACCTTGGGGCGCGGCAACGGGCGTGGTTGGCACTAATCCTTGGGGCATTGCTGCACCAACAGGCGGCGCTTTCCCTGTCGTATTAGATATTGCCCTCACCACAGCGGGCAAAGGCATGATGCAGTGGTACGCCCGCGAAAACAAAAAAATGCCGCTGGATTGGGCATTAACCCCCGACGGCGACGAAACCGATGACCCCGAAGCCGCCATGAAAGGCGCTCTTTTAGGCATTGGGCAATATAAGGGTTATGGCTTATCCATGCTTACCGATGTGCTGACGGGCGTTTTAGCAGGCGCAGGTTTTGGCTTAGTGCCATATAGTAACCCGGCGAAACAAGATGTCTCGCACATGATGATTGCCTTAGATATTGCGTGGTTCATGCCTGTAGCCGAATTTAAAGCCCGCATGGATAGTTTCATCCACGATATTAAAGCCGCCAAATTACGCCCCGGCTTCACCGAAATTTTGGTGCCGGGCGAAGTGGATTATCGCCGCGAACAAGAGTATCGCCAAAATGGGGCGCAGTTAGACGCGGTGATTTTTGACCAGTTGGCAGAGTTGGCGCAAAAACTGGCTATCCCCTTCCCCTTTGAACGTGAGGTAGTGGCATGAGCCTTCCCGCCCAATTAGCGCGTCCGCTGGCAGCACGGGTGACGCTGCTGCCAAAAACGATAGATATTGAAGCATCAACAATATTCAATGAAGGGGTTGCCCAAGCCGCCGCAAAAGCGATGGCTGACGGACACACGCATTACACAGATCGTCCGGGCATTTTGCCGCTGCGCCAAAATGTTGTTGAAGCACTCGGCGCACGTTACGGCATTGAAATGAGCGCCGACGAAGTGACCATTACCTGCGGCGTAATTGAAGGGCGCTTTGTCGCACTCAAACAGCTAGTGCCAGCGGGCAGCAAAATTCTGGCAGTAAGCACCTCCACTCTTGCCGCCGCTGCCCAACTTGTTGGCGCAGATATGACCGAAGATGCCACTGCTGAAAATATTGTCATGGTCTTTCTGACGTCTGCGGATAATGCAGCGAAACGCGATGCCATTCTGGAACAGGCAGCGACAAAGGGTTGGTGGATATTGTGGGATATGGGCGCATTCGGCAGCGATGAAAATTTTCATCCAGTGCAAAATCCGGCATTAGCACCCAAAACCATCACATTAGGCGAAGTCAACGAATTGTCGGGCTGGCGCGTGGGCTGGATGGCGGGGTCATCAGCAGCCAATAAATTACGGGCTTTCAAACAGAGCATGACGATTTGTACCACCAGTGTCTCGCAGTGGGCAGCATTAGGGCTGAAAGGCAGCGCAGAATGACCGTCTTGAATAGCAACATTCCAGAAGCAGTCCGCGCTGTTGCCAGCAATGGCACGCAGTTACGCTATGCCCTTATGGAACTCTCGGCACAATATAAAGATGCTATTGCGCTCGGACGCGGCGACCCCGATTTACCGACACCGCCGCATATTGTGGATGCCGTGAATCAAGCGATTCGGGATAACAAAACCGGTTTAGCACCTATCAGTGGTTTGGCAATTCTACGTGATGCCATTGCCGAAAAATTGCAGCACGATAATGGCATTCCTGCTAGCCGCGAAAATGTTATCGTCACCACCGGCGGGCAAGAAGGCTTGTTTTTGATTATGCAAGCATTGCTCGACCCCGGTGATGAGGTGCTAGTGCCTGACCCGCGCTATACCTCGTATGATGAAGCTATTGAGAGCGCGGGCGGTAAAATTGTGCTGATACCGACTGACCATGAGGACGCTTTTAACCTGCGCCCAGAGTCAGTCGAAGCCGCTATCACGCCCAAGACCAAAGCCATTCTCATTATCACCCCCATGAATCCCACCAGTGGTATCGTCACCGAAGATCGTCTGCGTGCCATCGCTGAAGTAGCGATTAAGCACAATCTCATCGTCATTTCCGACGAGATTTACGAAAAATTTTTATACGATGGTTGGCAGCATTTTAGCATCGGTTCACTGCCCGGCATGGCAGACCGCACGATTACCCTAAACGGCTTCTCCAAAAGTTATGCCATGACTGGCTTTCGCGTGGGGTACGTTGCCGCGCCGGAAAATATGATTGATGCCATGACCAAAATCAAAGCTGTGACAACGGGCGCAGCCGCCAGCATCAGCCAGTGGGGAGCGTTGGCAGCCGTGCAAGGCGACCAAGCACCGCTGCACGAATTTCATCGCATTTATACAGAACGGCGGGCATTGCTGATGGCTGGTTTACGCGCTATGAACCTGAATTTTAGTGACCCACGCGGCGCGTTTTTCTTGTGGACAAACAGCAGTTCAACGGGCATTCATGCCACCGAATTGGCATATCTGCTGCTGAAAGAAGCGCAGGTATTGATTTTCCCCGGTACGGGCTTTGGCGAAAATTGGGGCGGTTATTTACGTATCAGCATTTTGCAATCCACCGATTTATTGCAAGAGGCGCTCGCGCGGATGCAGCCTGTCATTGCGCGATATGGGGTGTAATCTCACCTTTGATGCAGATTAAAAATTAGGCTCAAATCTAAAACGAGTCATTTTCCGTAGGGTCGAGGCATGCCTCGACCCTACAACGATGCTTTTTTCACTCATTTTGAACTTGAGCTAAAAATTATATTGGCACTGTAGGGGCGATCCGATGTGGTCGCCCACCAACGGGAGCGCATATAGGCGCTCCCCTACCCAATGCCCGATAATTTTATTGAATTGCATGAAAAATTTGGTCGCAGTTACCTGTGCAGATTGAATACATCACTGAAGGATGGAAATCATTTAATCTGATTGATAGGTAAACGACACTCAGTTTTTGACTCAGCACTACTTTCATTGGAGATTCATGATGTCTGATTTGACTATCGGAAATGTCACGGCTGCCCCCGGAACACGGGTGCGCGGAGCAATCCCTGTCACGATGCTGCCCGGCGGCAGACCCTTAGAAATCCCAATTATCATCATTAATGGCGCACAGCCGGGACCCTGCGTGTGGGTAGATGCTGTCATTCATGGCGATGAACCCGAAGGTACTTTAGCGTGCCATCTGGTAGATGCCCAACTTGACCCGGCAACTTTGCGCGGCAGTGTCGTCTTGGTTCCCGTGCTGAATGTGCCAGCATTTGAAGCAGCACAACGCGGCAACCCGCTAGATACGTTCAGCTATGATTTGAATCGCATTTATCCCGGCAAAGCCGATGGTTATCTGACGGAACGCCTTGCTCACGCGCACAGTGTTTGCCTGCGCGAAACCGCTACCTATGAAATCAGCATTCATTCTGGTGGCAACCATTCGTACTTAAGCGAGACCATTTTTGCCACGACGGACGATAAAGCTATCGAATTAGCGCAAGCGATGGGCAAAGGATGGGGACTCATCCTCAAAAGTTTTCTGCCCAAAGGCAGCCCCCCTGCCGTGATGTTTGAAGCGGGCAAACACGGTATCACCGTTGAACTCGGGGGGCGTCCGGCAACCTCCCCGCGTGATTTTCACCGCTGTGGGCGCGTGCTGGCGGAAGGCATCCTGAATGTTTTTCGGCATTACAACATGATAGATGGCACACCGACCTATGCCGAAAAATGGCTGACCGGCGTGCAACATGCTCTCCTCGCCCCGGTCAGCGGCATGTTCTTGGCAGAAGAAAGCGCCGAATGCCAAAAGCCCATGCAAAAAGGCGATTTGATAGCCAAAATCGTGGATGTGTACGGCGATGTGCTGGCAGAACTGCGGGCGCCTACGGATGGCATGATTTTTGGGCTGCGGGCGCTGCCCAACGTGCAAACTGGCGAATGGTGCTGCTTCTATGCAGAAATTCAAGGCGAGTTGGATAAAAAATGATGCGCGATGATGCTGCGCTGATTCCCTTGTTGCAGGCGTTGGTTCGCATTCCATCGCCTAACCCGCCCGGCGATACGCGGGCGATTGCGGCGTTTATTGCCGAGACGATGCAGACGGCAGGCTATCACGTTCAGATGCTGGCACCGCCCCAAAAGCCGGAAGCGGTTAATGTGATTGCCAGCATCGGGCAGGGCGCACCCGTTATCATGCTGCACGCCCATATTGATACCGTACCGATTGCCGCTGACGAAGCACAGCATTGGCATGTTGACCCCTATGCCGCCACGATTGAAGATGGGCGCGTATATGGCAAAGGCAGCGTGGATGATAAAGCGCCCTTAGCTGCCATGATGCGAACCTTAATCTTAGCTGCGCCCCATGCCGAAAACCTCAATGGCACGCTCATTCTGGTTGCCGCTGCCGAAGAAGAAGTCGGCGGGCAGTTAGGTACACGCTGGTTATCACAAAATGGGCATTTGCCCCACTGCGATTTTATCATCGTGGGCGAACAAACCCATAATCGCGTCGCCACTGCCCACAAAGGAGTAATACGGGCAACGGTAAAAGCCACCGGGCGTTCTGTTCACGCCACCAATCCTGACCGGGGCATTAACGCCATTACTGCGATGGCAAAAGCGATTTTGGCGCTAGAAACCTATCACCGTGATTTAGCGCAACGGGTTCATCCATTGGTAGGCGTGCCAACTTGCAACGTTGGCGTGATTCGCGGCGGCAGCACCGCCAATGCCGTGCCAGATAGCTGCACCATCGAACTGGATAGACGCATGATTCCCGGCGAAGACCCGGCGCAAGTGCAACGCGAAATGCAAGGGCTTATTGCTCAGGTAGAGGTTGGCGCTGCTCAACTGAGTATTGGCGATTTCTTGGTATCCAATTGGTTTAATTCTACGGTGAATACACCGCTGGCACAGCAATTTTTGGCGTGCGTGCGCCAAGAACTTGCTGCCGACCCGGGTCCAATCGGTTATTTGCCGGGCAGCGATGCCAAACATCTGACCGAATTAGTGCGCGGCGAAATGATTATTTTTGGTCCCGGCAGTTATGAGGTGGCACACGCTTTCGATGAATTTGTGGCGATTGCCGAACTCCACGCCACCGCCCATATTTTGAATGCCTTTATCCAACAGACCATCATGGATAGGAAGGGTATGTGAAGTTCGAGACACTGATTATTAATGGGGATGTGGTAACAGAACGCGGGATTGAAGCCCTCGATATTGCAATTAACGCTGGAAAAATTGTGGCATTGTTGGCACGCGGGATAACCGATGGGATAGCAGATACCGTGATTGATGCCACCAACCAGTATGTGTTACCCGGCGCGATTGACATTCATTTTCACTGTCGCGCCCCAGCATACCCAGAACGCGGTGATTTTGCGACGGAGACACGCGCGGCGGCGGCGGGCGGCGTGACCACGATTTTTGAGATGCCTATCTCCAAACCGTGCTGTGCCACTGGCGATATTTTCCGGTCACGGCGGGCTTTGGGCGAAGCCAATGCCTACGTCAACTTTGCGCTATATGGTGCGCCGGGCTTGCTCAAACGCGACGAAGTGCAAGCAATGGCAGATGAAGGCGCGATTGGCTTCAAAATTTTTACCACGGCTGCACCTGCCGGACGCGATGATGAATTTGAAGGCTTGTGTCTGCCGGAAACGCCACGCTTGTATCAAGGGATGCAGCTTGTGGCAGAAACAGGTTTAGTCTGTGCGGTACATTCAGAAGACAATCCGTTATTAGAATGGCACACTGCCCAATTGCAAGCCGCCGGACGCAACGACATCGCCGCGCATGGGGCATCGCGCCCACCGCATGTCGAAGCATTATCCGTCGCTACTGTGCTAACGCTCAACCAAAAAATTGGTGGGCATGTGCATATCGTGCATGTCACCAGCCATGCCGCGCTGGATGTGCTGCGCCGTTTTCAACAGCAAGGCGGCAGCGTTACCGGCGAAACTTGCCCGAATTATCTTTTTTTCACCGAAGCAGATATGCAGCGCGTGGGACCCTACGCCAAAATTAACCCGCCGCTGCGCCACAAATCTGACCAAGAAGCACTATGGGCGGGGCTGTTAGATGGCTCATTAATGGCAGTCACGACGGATCATTCACCGTTTACCGTTGAGGAAAAAGAACGCGCTCGCACTGATATTTGGCGCACCCCGCCCGGCGCACCCGGTGTCGAAGAATTGGTGTTGAGCATGATGGATGCTGCGCTAAATGGGCGTTTATCTATCGAAAAAGCCGTGCAGCTTATCAGCACCAACGGCGCAAAACGCTATGGCATTTATCCGCAAAAAGGCACGCTGCTGGTTGGCAGTGATGCCGATATTGTGCTGTACGACCCGCATCAATCCACAACGATTCACCCCGATATGCTCTTTAGCCAAGCCAAACACTGCGACAAACTCTACGAAGGCATGACCTTTACAGGGCGCGTGCGCCGCACCTTGGTGAATGGCAAAACCGTTTTCCATGATGGCAAGATTTTGGGCGACCCCGGTTGGGGCAAATTCGTCCGTCCTAAACCTGAAAATATACACAAGGACTTTTAACTGAATGCGTTACGACATTGATTTTGGTGAATACTTTTTATATGACGATTTGACGCGCCATTTGCACGGACTCGCGGCGGCGTATCCGCAGTTGGCGGCATTAGAATCACTCGGCAAAAGCTGGCGCGGGCGCGATATTTGGTGTATCACCGTGACCAACAGCAGCACGGGCGCTCATGATGAAAAACCAGCATTTTACATTGATGCTCATATCCATGCCGAAGAAGTGGCAACATCGCATACGGCGCTGTATACGCTGTGGTATCTCTTGACGCAGTATGGCAACAATAGCGAAGTCACTTGGCTGCTGGATAACATGACCTTTTACATCCTGCCCCGCCTGAACCCCGATGGCGCAGAAATCAGCCTAACGACCGGACATCATTGGTGTGGCAATGGGCGCTATTTGCCCGGCGAAGAACAAACACGCGGACTCGTGCAGGAAGACATCAATGGTGATGGTTTCATCGTGCAAATGCGGCTGGAAGACCCAGCAGGCGAATGGAAAATTTCGCCCGATGACCCGCGCTTGATGGTGCTGCGTTCTCCCGGTGACATCGGTGGGACGTATTATCGCCTGTATCGGGAAGGGCGCATCAAAGGTGATTGGGATGGCATCAGCATCGAAATTGAAAAACCCCGCGATGGCAATTTGAACCGCAATTTTCCGACGGGTTGGATTGATGGGCGGCGGCAGTACGGCGCGGGCGAATATGCGCTGGATGAACCGGA
>JALHOR010000146.1 GCA_022842885.1 Anaerolineae bacterium | reverse complement strand
CAGTTGATTTGGGCGCTGACACAAGTGGATGAAGAAAGCCAAGAGATGCCGCAGCTATCGCTCATTCCGCATAAGCGCGATGATGCCCTGCTGAAAGAATTTATGGCGCTGGAAAAACAAACGTGGGATGTGATAGACCGCGAAGTGGCAAACGGCGCTTATTTTGATGGCGCAGTTTTGCATGACGTGGTTGACCTTATCCCGGAATTTAGCACGTTGTTTATGGGTAACAGCCTCCCCGTGCGCCTGCTTGACCAATTCGGCAAATCGCACGATAAGCTCATTTTCACCTATGCCAATCGTGGCGCTTCCGGTATAGATGGCAACATCAGTAGTGCGTTAGGCGCGGGTGCAGCTCGCCCCGATAAACCTCTCGTCGCAGTCATTGGTGACGTGACGTTTTATCATGATATGAACGGCTTATTGGCAGTCAAACGTTGTGACGTGCCGATAACGCTGGTACTGCTGAATAACAATGGTGGCGGCATTTTCCAGCGATTGCCCATCAAAGACTATGAGCCGGAGTTCACCCAATATTTTCTGACGCCGCATGGCTTGGATTTTTCGCACGCGGCAAAACTCTATGGCTTAGAATATGTGAAAGTCACTGACCGCGAGAGTTTCCGCAAAGCATTTACCGATAGTGTGACGCAGCGCACCAGTATCGTGATTGAAGTCCCAACGGAAGTTAAAGAAGATATGGCACGGCGGCAGGCGGTTTTAGCGGCAGTCAAGTCGGCGGTCAAACAAGAAAATCCAACATGACACTGCTCGATATTTTGATTCAAATGCGCGAAAAATTGCTGCAATTGCAAGCCGACCAAAATCGCCAAGAGGCACAGGAGCTATTTGCCGCGTTGGTGATGCTGCGCGAAATTTCCTACATGAATCCGAATCGGGAAATCACCGGGGTGATTATTAACCTGTTGGAGGCTGCCCGCGATATTGTGGTCAATGTCAATCAAAACAATAGCCTCCCCACTGTGGAGCAATTAGAGGCAGCATTCAGTGAAGCATCGTAATGAACTAAGGACAGGTAATGGCAGATTTGCCCGAATTTATCTATCGCATAGGAACCCGTACAAAAGATCTAGCATTGACGAAACGAGCAGACTGGTTTACGGGTTTTTCATTTAGTACCGAAACTTTCGCATCAGCATACTTAACTCTGAGTGTACAAACTCTAATCGCCAATGGTTTTGTAGTTAAATTAGATACGGGATTGTTGACAACAATATGGTGGTCAGGTGAACCTTATATTGAACCCAATTCTGGGGAGCAACTGGTATATCCCGAAAATCACATCTCAGTTTGGTATCCCGATAAAGCGTTCTGGGATGCATGGTACGAAGCCGATTTGAAAATGCGAAATACGCGCGACATCTCAACACAACTCGCATTTTTTGCTCTTGCAAAAATCAATAAGAAAGAAGCATAACGATGACTTTATTAGAAGTGTTGGTATCTATACGGCAGCAACTCCTTCAATGTATAGACGAAAATAATCGTCAAGAGGCGGAGCAACTTTTCACGGCTTTAGCAGTGCTGCGCGAAATTTCGTATCAAAGCCCAAATCGTGAACTTACGGGCATCATTATTGATTTGCTTGACTCGGCGCGAGATGTGGCAATGGGCGTCAGTTGGAAAAGTACCATACCTACCGTTGAACAACTGCAAGCGGCGTTCAGTGAAGCATCGTAATGAACTAAGGACAAACAATGGCAGATTTGCCCGAATTTATCTATCGTTCTGGTGGACGCATCAAGGCTTTGGCGCTCACGCGAAAAATTGATTGGCTTACGGGATTGTCTTTTTATTCAGAGCCGTATGGATTGCATTATTTGAAATTGAGAGTCAATACATTGCTGGCAAACGGCTTTATAGTTCGTGCTGATGCAGGACAACCCGTGAAAATTCTCTGGATAAACGAACTT
The DNA here is from genome assembly GCA_022842885.1 of Anaerolineae bacterium. Lineage (GTDB taxonomy): Bacteria > Chloroflexota > Anaerolineae > Aggregatilineales > Phototrophicaceae > JALHOR01. The sequence goes on along the minus strand of JALHOR010000146.1, from coordinate 9,430 downwards.
TACATTGAACCAAATAGCGAAGAACCCATTGATTTTGTCGAAAACCATGTGAGTGCTTGGCATCCAGATAAAGCGTTCTGGGATGCTTGGTATGAAGCGGATGTTAGGAATATGTCCACAAATGAGGTTTCAAAGCAATTGGCTTTCTTTGCGCTGGCAGTCGTAGAAATCGTGAAAGGATAAAGAAGCGATGTCCCTATTTGACGTTTTATTTGCACTACGTGAAAAACTGCTGCAAGCCAGAACAGCGAATAATCGAGAAGACGCTGAAGAATTGATGATTATTTTTGATGCCCTCACGCTTGTTTCCTATGATAGTCCCAATCGCGTATTAACATCTCTATTGGTGGAATTGACCGACTCCGCCCGCGATATTGTGATGGGCGTCAGTTGGAAAAGTACCATACCTACCGTTGAGCAACTGCAAGCGGCGTTCAGCGAAGCATCGTAATTCGGCACAGGCATATATATAAGGAAGCGAGACCGACCATGAGCGCATTAGAGCAAGAAATTTTTGAAAAAGTCAAACGTCTGGACGAAGGGCAAAAAGCCAAAGTATTGGAGTTTATTTCCAGCATAGCGGTTGCGCCTATCGCCACCTCAGAGCGTCATTACACCGCCCGCGAATTGATGCAGTTACCGTATGAGGAACGCAATCGTATTGCTATTGCAGCCCTACAAAAAGCACAGGATCTGGATGTGGAGTATTTTGATGATTATGCAGAGGAAGATTTCGATGATGAATAAACGCATAATTCAACGCGGCGAAGTATGGTTAGTCAATTTTGCTCCAACTGTAGGTGATGAAATCCAGAAAATACGTCCAGCAGTTGTGATTAACGTTGATACCACATTTAGAGGGCGATTACGTATTGTGGTGCCTATCACAGGCTGGCAAACCTATTTTGAAGGTAATTTTTGGATGATAAGAATTATTGCTAATTCAACCAATGGTTTAGATAAAGAATCGGCAGCAAATGCATTTCAAGTAAAATCAGTATCAGAAGAAAGATTTAGACGTAAGTTAGGGGTTCTCACAAATGATGAAATAGCAGAGATTAGTGCAGCCATAGCAGTTTGTATCGGTTATCAACCCTCTATCTAAGGAAGGAACACAGAAACATGAGCGACGTTGTATTGATGAATGGGGTTTCGACGTTGGTGAATTGGGAAAAAGTACAAGATTACGAAGATATTACGTACCACAAAGCCGATGGCATCGCTCGCATTGCGTTTAATCGCCCAGAGAAACGCAATGCCTTTCGTCCGCAAACCATAGATGAAATGACGGCAGCATTACTCGACGCATGGCGCGACCAAAGTATCGGTGTGGTGCTGCTAACAGGCAACGGACCCAGTCCCAAAGATGGCAAATATGCCTTTTGTTCTGGCGGCGACCAAAGCGTGCGCGGTCATGCAGGTTATGTAGGCGATGATGGTGTAGCGCGGCTGAATGTGCTGCAATTGCAACGCTACATTCGGACGATGCCCAAGCCCGTGATTGCGCTGGTGGCAGGTTATGCCATTGGCGGCGGACATGTGCTGCACGTTATCTGTGATTTGAGCATCGCCGCGGATAATGCTATTTTCGGGCAGACGGGTCCCATCGTGGGCAGTTTCGATGCAGGTTTTGGGTCAAGTTATTTGGCTTCGATTGTGGGGCAGAAGAAAGCCCGCGAAATCTGGTATTTGTGCCGCCAATACGATGCCAAAGAGGCACTAGAGATGGGCTTGGTCAATAAAGTTGTGCCGCTGGCGCAGCTTGAAGATGAAGGTATCGCGTGGGCGCAGGAAATCCTCAAAAAATCACCCATCGCTATCCGCTTCTTGAAAGCCGGACTGAATGCCGAACTGGATGGGCAAACGGGTATTCAGGTGTTGGCGGGAGATGCCACGATGCTGTTCTATATGACCGAAGAAGGCAGTGAAGGCAAAAATGCCTACCTAGAAAAACGTGCGCCCAATTTCCGTAAGTATCCGTGGCGTCCGTGAGATTGTATGCGGGCGGGAAACAGCCCCGCCCCTACTGATTGTTTCCTATCTTTTATCTTTGGCATATGTTCAGATTGCGTGAAAAATGCGTTGTTGTAGGGTCGAGGCATGCCTCGACCCTACCGAAAATCACTTGTTTTGAACATGAGTTTTAACTTTCCTTTCTGCTTCCCCTAGCCACTTGGCTAATCCATGTGGCTAATCCACTTGGTGCATAAAATACTATCCACAGCATTAGCCATTCAGACATTGTTGTTACACCATTAACGCAGTATCATAACTTGCGTTGACTTTAAACAATATCCTACATTAAAAAATGACAAACCGCATTAAAAAATATTTAATTACATTAAATGGTAATATTAATTTCTAATCTTTCTAAAAGACACTTCAAAAAATCTTTATTCTTCAGTACGTATTTTGGGTTTATGATGATTTAAGATTAGGAATAACGGATGTATACAATATACATCTACAAGGAATAAGCATGAGAAAACTATATCTTCCAATCGGCATTGTTCTTCTTATTGCCGCTGCCGTCGTAAAATTGATGATTAGTCCGCAAATCTTGAGTGAACGCTTTCCTGCGGGATGGACATGGGAAGTGGATTCGGTGGGAACGGCTTTTTACACCGATGAAACGAATCCCGATTTACCCACACATCCGATGAGCGATGACCCGATAAATCTTGTAAAACGCACATTTTCAGTCAAAGAGCGTAATGCGGATGGCACGCTCGTATTAGAAGATAATTATAAAACCATAGATGTTATCACAGGCGTTGTTACATGGGAATTTAGCTACAATCCGGTGGTAGATGCAAAAACAGGTGCCTATACCGACCCCGCGTTTGTCGGGCAGTACCCTCTATTCCCACGCAATGTTCAAAAAATCAGCTATACCTTGTCGAATGCATCACTGCTGCATTTGCCAGTTAATTTCACCGGTGAAGACACCATCAGCGGTATCCCGACCTATGTTTTTGAATATCAAGGAACACTAGAAACAACCGCTGCCTATCCCAATATTGCATTGGAACCGGAGCAAATAATTCAATGTGTGGGGCTGAGTGTTCGCTACTTTGTTGAACCCATCACAGGCGAAATTGTGCAGATTAGCGAAAGTTGCGAAGGCGAATGGATTGTAGACACAGCCACCAATAAACAAATCACCCCTGTTGGGCGGTGGGTATCTGAATCCAAAGGAGAAGACCTAATTCGTCGCGTAGATAAAGTACAAATGATGATCACATCCTATCAACTGATGAATACCTATCTGCCATTGCTTTTGGGCGGCTTGGGCAGTGTGCTAGTGGGGCTTGGGATTTGGGCAAACATGAATCGCAAAACAGCGCCCAAGTAAAAATGGCGTGATTAGTCGCGCTTCTCTATAAAACAGTTGTTTCCAACTAAGGAAATATTGGCATGAAAAGACTGAATTCGTTTCGGTTTCAATTATTCAGTACGCTATTTATCATCACTGCTGTGTTAGCCATAACAATTTTCGTTGCCTTGCAAACAGCACAAAATGCCGCCAGTCGCCAAGCTGCCATCAATCTTATCAGTCAGCAGCGTGCATATGCCCTGCTATTTGATGCTAATTTAGATAGCTTCCGTGATGACATAACCCCGGCAGAACGCGAGAGTTTGACGCAGCTTATCCAAAATACCGTCGCCAGTTTTGAGATTGGGCAAAACGCGCTGCGGTTTGGGAATGTCAGTTTGAATGTGAGTGCTATTGAAAATCCAATTTTTTTGAGTGTCTTAGATGATATGGATGCGCGGTGGCACGACCTGCGTGGCACTGTAGAGCAGGCGCTAACATTGGATGATGAGGGGATTAGTGCGCTTGATGAGACAGCAGAACGGCAAAGTTTGGCAGTTTATGCTTTTGCTGACCAACTTGCCAAAGCCATTGATACCTTAGCCGAGCAAGAGATTAGCACGTTTCAACAAATTTTGTTGGGCATTCTTATCGTCTCAATTGTGTTTCTCGCCGTTGCCTTTGTCATTATCAATAATACCATCCGTGCCATCAATCGCCTGAAAGCCACCACTCACTCATTCGCCAATGGCAACTTAAAAGTGCTGGCGGATACCCGTGGCGTTACCGAAATTGCCGCTGTCGCACAATCGTTTAATGATATGTCAGAACAACTCGGCTATCTTTTGGAACAGGTGAGCATCCAACTAGAAGAAACGCTTGCCGCCCGCGAACAAGCGGAACGTGCCGATAAAGTCAAAAGTGCTTTTTTGGCAAGCATGTCGCATGAATTGCGAACCCCTCTAAACTCGATCATCAATTTCACGCGCTTTGTCGTAGATGGTGATACGGGTGAGGTCAATGAGCAGCAAAAAGAATTATTGACCGAAGTGGTCAATAGTGGCAGACATTTGTTAAACCTCATCAATGATGTGTTGGATATGTCCAAGATTGATGCCGGGTCGCTCAAATTGTTTGTGGAGGAAAATATTGATATTAACATTTTGATTAACAACAGCCTCAAAACTGCCGAAAGCCTGTTGATTGGCAAGCCAGTGCGGATTGAGACGCAAATTCAGACAGATTTGCCCCTCATCCGTGGCGATAAACAGCGCATCATGCAAATTCTGCTGAATGTGTTATCGAATGCGTGTAAATTCACCGAAAACGGCATAATTCGTATTGTTGCCTCGCAAGCTGAGAACGAAATTTACATCGCCGTGAGTGATACAGGACCCGGCATTGCCCCAGAAGATAAACCCTTAGTCTTTCAAGCCTTCAAACAGACCTCTACTGGTCTGCGGCAAGGCGGCGGGACGGGGTTAGGAATGCCCATCGCCAAAAGCCTAGCCGAAGCGCACGGCGGCGCATTGTGGTTAGATAGCGATTATGGCAAGGGCGCGACCTTTTATTTGACATTACCAACCAAATCCGACACTTTAACATCAATATTAATATAATAAGTAAAAAGGTATCCAATATGAGCAAAAATCCTGTCATTTTATATGTGGAAGATGATCCGCAAAGCCGTAAATTGATGCTGATGCTGCTGAAGGGACGCATGAAACTCAGTCATGTGACTATCCTAGAAGACAGCCAAAATTTTGAGGCGCATATTGAAAATCTTGACCCCAAACCGGATATTATCCTGTTGGATATTCATGTGAAACCGTTTAATGGGTTTGATATGCTCAAAATGCTGCGTAACAAGGCGTGGGTTGGTTCAACCCCGATTGTGGCGCTGACTGCCAGCGTCATGAGCGAAGAAGTACAACAGCTTAAACAAGCTGGGTTTGATGGCTGCTTGGGCAAACCTATCAATATAGACACCTTTCCCGAAATTCTCGCTCGCATTCAATCGGGCGAAACCATTTGGCGTATCACTGAATAATTAAATCACTATCAGGAGCAACAGCTATGACACTCAAAGGCAAACATATTCTCATTGTGGAAGATAATCTACAAAACCGTGTGGTGTTCCAAATGTGCCTCATGCGCGAAGGGGCGCTCATCGAATTTGAACGCTGGGGGCGCGATACGCTGTTTCGTTTGAAAACCATGCGTCTTGTGGATTTGATTGTGCTGGATTTGATGCTGGCAGATGGCATCACCGGATTTGAATTGTTCGATGAAATCCGCGCAATTCCTGAATTTGCCGCCACCCCCATTGTCGCTGTTTCGGCAATGGATCCGAGCATTGCTATCCCCAAAACTCGCGCTCAGGGCTTCGGCGGTTTCATTGCTAAACCCATTGATACACAAATTTTTGCAAAACAACTCACCTCAATTATTGAAGGTGAAAGCGTGTGGTATACTGGTGAGCAATATGCATAACATAAAATATTTACCGATAAAGTTAATTTGCCATAAGGAGAAGTTGGCATGACACAATTTCATGCTCTAATCGTTGATGATAACCCCCAAAACCGAAAAGTGCTGGCTCAGTTACTCGCTAAACAAGGGGTCGCTACGCTTGAAATTTCTGACCCACGCAAACTAGCCACCATGTTAGAAGAATTAAGCCAGATTGATGTGGCTTTTGTTGATTTAGAAATGCCCGGCTTAACGGGCTACGAGGTGAAAAATTTATTGAAGACTCATGCCAGCAATATTCGGATCATCGCGTATACCGTGCATGTCAGCGAAATGGGTGTTGTAAAAAAGCTGGGTTTTGATGGCTTTTTGGGCAAACCCATTAACCCTGATAAATTTCCTGACCAATTAGCCCGTATCCTCAACCAAGAAGAAGTTTGGGAAACCCTCTAAACCAAGGTTGCCGGGTTTACCGCAATAACCCGTTCACCACTTCGTTGATGGTAGGGATGAGGCGCGTACCCCGTGCATAGGCTTCTGTCAATTCGGCGAGGGGCAGCCGATTTGATAAATCGTCCCGCAAGGGACGCAACCGGATGTTATGGGTAAATTCATTGGTAGCCGGATGTGCCGAAACTAAGCCCACCAATTCGGCTGACCGGAAATAATTCCCCTGCAAGCACGCCAATTGAGCATAACCCGCCAAAACTTCTAACAATACTGGCAAATGATCCAGTTGGTACGAAATCCACAATGCCCGGTTTAAGGCTGGCAGGGCTTGGTCAATCGCTTGCATGGCTAGATACACAAACGCCAAATTACACGACGCATTGCCGACACCCCATTGATAGCCAATCTGTTCGTAAAGGGCAATGCTTTCGCCATAATAGGAGCAAGCATCGGTATATTTTTTTTCTTCAGCGGCAATCACCCCCATTGAATTGTAACAGGAGGCGACCCCACGCCGACTGCCAATATCGCGGTGTAAATCCATGCTGTACCCCAAGTAGCGTTTGGCAGCTTCAAAATCGCCTTGCCGCCATGCAATGGTGCCAACACCCTGCATCGCTTCGGCAGCGACATACAACGTATCCGGCGTGCGTGCCAAATCGATACAACGTAGATATTGCTGTTTGGCAACTTCCAAATCTCCCTGACTCCACGCAATATCGCCCAAATTATTCATCGTCTGCGGATTTTCGTCATAGGATAGGGCTTCTTCCAGTGCCGCCCGCGCTCCGGCATAAATGCCTTGCCGCCACATGGACAGCCCCACCCCATTGAGTGCGACAGCGATGCCGCTGGTAAATTGCGATGCGCGGGCAAGGTGCAGAGCCTGTTCATAAATCGCCCTAGCTTTGTCGTGGTCGCCGGGGAAATCCAATGCCATCGCCATCAGATTCAGCAGTTCAACTTGTAATTGTTCAGCACCGTTTTCTGGCAGCAGCGTCAGCGCCCGGTGTAACAAATTCTGAGCATCGGCATAGGCATTAATTGTTAGCGCATGTTGGGCTGCGCGGTGCGTGTATTGCAATTCAAAATGGGTATTGCCCGCCGCCCGCCAATGTTTAACGAGCATCATCAAGCGAGTTTTATCGTGCGGATACAATTGTTCGATAGCTTTTGCCACGCATTCATGCAATTGGGGCAATTCATCCGCCGCGACACCCGCTAAAACACCTTCGCGCAATTTATCATGGGTGAAGCGCCACTGCCCATCCACAATTTCTAATACTGCCGCGTCGGCTGCCAATCCTAGCCAGGTCTGAATATGTTCGGCGAGAACATCTTTGGCGGGGCGGACAGAGACAGCCGGCATCGTCGCTGTTTGCGTCGGGGCAAATTGGGTATCAGCGCCAGATAACCGGACTGCCGTTTCTAAAACTTTGGCATCCAACCGCCGCCCATAAACCGCCGCATATTTGAGCAACTCAAACGCAGTACCGCTGATACGCCCTAAGCGCCGCCGCACAATCTCCTGCACACCCCCGGCAAAGACCGATGCGGGCAGCGTCCGTCGCCCAATATCGGCAAGTGTTCCGGCATTTTCTGCCAAAACGCGCACCGTTTCTACTAGAAAAAAGACATTGCCTTCGGTTTCGCGTTGCAGCAGTTCCAATACTTCTTCGTTGCGCCCGGCTTCGCCCAACATAGACACGCTCAATTCCGACATTTCTAACGGCGTCAAGCGTTCCAGTTTGATAGGCGTCATGCCCGGCAAAAGCTGTGGCAAATCGGGGCGTTCATCATCCCGATAGCTGCCCACAATCAACAAAGGCAATGAACCAATCATGGGCAACAGCGTAGTCAAAGGCGTTAGGCTCTCGCGTGTCCATTGCAAATCTTCCAGCAGCAGCACAATCGGTTGCGTTTGGCGCTGGAACAAAGCGATAATCGTCTCGACGAGCCGCTGCTGTGCTGCTGTGGTACTCATCACTGGCACTTCCAATACAGAAGTCCCCGTTAATTCATCAATATAAGGCACCACTTCTTTGAGGATACCGACTTCTAAGGTGCTTAATTCCGTTTGCAATATCAAGCGCGAAACGACATCGCGCCATAATTGATAAGCCACCCCACCGCCCTGCTGCGATTGCCCAAATAACACGGTCACACCCGCGACGAGGGCTTCTGTACGGAGTTCTTCCAACAAGCGTGATTTGCCGACGCCACTTTCGCCGCCGACCAACCACGCACTGCCTTTGCCAGCGATAGCATTGGCGAGGGCAGTTTTTAGGGTTGCCAGTTCGGTTTTACGCCCGACAAATTTAGCGGCTTTTAAGTAACTTTCGCGGATTGTCACCGTTTCCAAGGGAATATCAATATCCGCTGCTGCTGCCAAATCATGCAGCACGCTTTCGGCATCGTGATAACGGTGTGCCGGGTCTTTTGCCAGCAGTTTTGCCAGCACATTTTTTATATCCGACGCAATATCAAGGCTTTCGATATTGGGCATACTGTAAACAATGTTGTATAACAATTGATGCACGGGCAAATGCTGATAAGGATGCTGCCCGGCAAATAATTCATATGCCATCATGCCGAAGGAATATAAGTCCGAAGCGGGCGAGACAAGGCTAAATTGCAACACTTCCGGCGCGATATACGTCAGCGTGCCAGCGGCAGTTTTATCTTCGTGATGTTCGATTGCCGTCTCTAGCGCCAGCCCAAAATCCATGACTTTTACATGGTCGCCAATGACCAACACGTTATCCGGCTTCAAATCTCGATGGACAATATCGCGGCGGTGCAAATACGCCAACGCTTGTAATACTTGCAGCAGCAGCACAATCTTATGAGGAACAGACCGCGTTTGTGCGGCTTCCAATAAGGTATGCGCGTTCACCAACAAGTCCATCGTAAAATAAGGCTGTTGCGCCGTATCGAAGCCATAATCCAGCACCGTAATGACACCGGGATGCCGTAACGATGCCAACAATTTAAATTCATTCGCCAACGCCACGCGCACATCCATCCCCGCACCACTGGAACTAAACCGTAGCTGTTGACGCGGCGCGGTCACACGCTTGAGCGCCACCGGCTGGCGGGCAAGGCGGTCTGTAGCGCGGTAAACTTCGCCCATGCTGCCATGTCCTAGCGGTTCGTGTAAAATATACCGAGGATTAAAAAAGGGTGCAGTGG
>JALHOR010000145.1 GCA_022842885.1 Anaerolineae bacterium | reverse complement strand
CTCCCCTCCCCTTGCAAGGGGAGGGGCAGGGGGTGGGGTCAAAAACACCACAAGAAGAAAACCCCATCCCTAACCCTTCCCCAAACTCAGGGAAGGGAACGCACAAAGGCTGGGCAGTACAGCATACGAATTCACATTTTTACCAGAAGATAAAACCTTTGGCGCGACAACTGCGGTCTGAGCCGACATTGGCGGAAAAGCATTTGTGGGAACATCTGCGGCACAAACGCCGGGGCGGATTTAAGTTTCGGCGACAGCATGTGATTGACCGTTTTATTGTGGATTTTTATTGTGCTGAAGCGCGATTGGTGATTGAAGTGGATGGTCCCATTCATGATTATACGCAAGCAGAAGATGCGCTACGACAAGGCTTTTTAGAGAGTCTGGGGTTGCGTGTGCTGCGCTTTAAAAATGATGCGGTACTGCAAGAATTGGGGTTGGTCTTGGATACGATTGATGCAGCGTTGAAGGTGAATGTTGACCCCATGCCAGCCCCTTTTAATAGTATTGATGACCCCACCCCAACCCTCCCCGAACACGGGGAGGGAGTCAAACTTCCCCCCATGCATGGGGGGACTGAGGGGGGTGTGGATGTGGGACGTATCAACCCCACCCCTAGCCCCTCCCCAAGCATGGTGAGGGGAACGGTGCTGCGGAACTCGGTATTTCGGGAATTGCTGCCGGATGCACGGCAGATGTGGTTGGTTGCGGATAACGCTGATGAGTTTGCGCTGTTCATGCCAATGGGAAGCAAAGAGGGTAAAGCCACAAAAGGACGTGAACCGGAAACTATATTTCGTTTGTATTCAACGGGTATAAAAACCAGTCGAGATACATTGGTGTACGACTTCAATCAATTTGAAATCTCTCAACGGATTGAAAACTTTTGTGATGAATATAACTCTGAGATTGACCGTTATCGCAGAAAAGGTAAGGAAGAAAATCTAGACAATTTTTTAAGATACGACAAAATTAAATGGAGTCGCAACTTAAAAAGATATTTAGCAAACGAAAATTACATTGAATTCAACGCTAGGAATATTCGCAGAAGTTTGTATAGACCTTTTGCATCGCGCTATGTGTATTTTGCTAACGCTGTTATAGATGAACCTGGGAAATTTACTCGCTTTTTTCCTTCTGTTGAAACAGAACGAGAGAACTTAATTATTTGGCTAAAAACGGGGTCAGATTTGCCCGTATATGCACTAATAGCAAATACCATAGTTGATTTATTGCCTCAAGGCGGGTCGCAATGTTTCCCCTTCTATACCTACGACGAGACTCCCCTCCCTGTGGTTGGGGAGGGGCAGGGGGTGGGGTCAAATACCCCTAACGCATTACCCCCCTCAGTCCCCCCGAACACAGGGGGAAGTTTAAACCGGCGCGAAGACATCACCGATTGGGCATTGCAGCAGTTCCAAACCCACTACAACGATACCAGCATCACCAAATGGGACATCTTTTATTACATCTACGGGCTGCTGCATCATCCCGAATATCGTTCCCGTTACGCCGACAGCCTCAAACGCGAACTCCCGCGCATTCCCTATGCCGCCGATTTCTGGGCATTTTCCCACGCTGGCAAAGCACTGGCAGAGTTGCACCTACATTATGAAACCATCGCGCCGTATCCGCTGGACTACCAATGGCAAAAGAATAAACCCGTGTCATACTATGTCGAAAAAATGAAGCTAATAAAACCCTCCCTATCGCAAGGGGTGGGGTCAGTGATTGTGAATGCATCGCTAACATTGGCGGGCATTCCAGCGGCAGTATTTGAATACAAATTAGGCAATCGGTCAGCGTTAGATTGGGTGATAGACCAATATCAAGTGAAAGAAGACAAGCGCAGCGGCATCAAAAGTGACCCGAATCAATACAGCGACGATGAAAAATATATCGTGGAACTCATCGGGCGCGTCGTGGCAGTCAGCCTCAAAACTGTCGAAATTGTGAACGGCTTGCCTGCTTTCCGCTAAAGAAACAGGGGACATCGTTGCCGTGTCCCCAAACTGGATGCAGATAGCGCCCAACTTATGCTGCCGCCATTGTCTTTTACAGCGATTGAAGTGGTGTGGTGAGGCAACACTGATGCTTTGCAAACAGGACAGCACTGGTATTTTGAACACAGTTTTCTATAATTACTGAAGATTAAATCCAGAGGTTATTAAAAATGAGTTTACTGCGGCGTCCAAGCAAAAAACAAAGCGATGCAGAATTTCTAAAGGAAATCACAATTGTTTTTGAGACTACCGAATAATTTATTTCTTGGTTTTTAGGCGACTCTTTATGTATGAATCGATTCACGATAATTCAGTGCCCATTGGTAGAGCAATTGACGCCAATTGCGAGGCGAATTGCGGGAATACCATGACCCGGTTAAGGTAACACCAGCCAATGCTGAAACACCCATCTGGTTAAGTCTGGATTCAATATCCGACCCCACATCATAGCCATGATCCGGTTCTTCATGCCGTCCCATAATATCAAGAGAGCCACTGCCGCTTTGCTGCGCCGCTTCATCACTAGCACGATGAGCCGCAACTTCGTTCTCCCGTTGGCGTTTGATCCACAATGCCCATAAATGACGTTCCAGAATTTGTGCCACTTGGTTAGCAGCTTTTAACTGTTCAATTCCTTTTGCGGATTGGTTAAGATTATTAAGAAGTTGTTGATATTGAGCCTCTTGAGCATTAGGATTATAGTGTTCCCACTGGTCATCTGTAAAACGACTAAGGGTGTTCGACCGATTCACAAATGCCTGTTCAATCAGTTGTGAATGCCGTTCAATCCCTTCAAGATTCTGGGTAAGGTAAGCCACTGACCCCCCCATATTCGGAATAGCCGGAACTTGGGCAGTATTGGCGCTGTTGGTAGCGGTGGCTACACCAGCCACATTTACAGATGATGAGGCAGCGGCATTAGCTGGGTTTTCAACCGCTTCGATAAAATTTTTGATACGTCCTGCCTCAAAACCAAAACGTCCTAACATTCCGGCAACAGCCCATTCAAAACCAGCAGCAAAAATAATAACCATTGCTGCGCCCAAAAGTTGTGTTTTGAGGGCATCCGTTTGTGCTTGCTCTACATGAGCCGCCTGAAAACCTTGTGTTGCTGCATCTAGACCACCCGAAATACGCAGAATCGCTTGCCGATAACTGGCAATCCGTTCACCAAATGTCGCCCGCCAGCGCAAATCGCTCTGGGTTGCTGACATGCGAGTGCTAAGAATACGCTGACTGCGCTCTAAGGCGGTGAGTCGCTGGCGTGTTGTTGGAGTGTCACGTTGAATCAACAGATCTGTTTTAAAAGGTTGTGCAGCGATATGTGCTGAAGAAGGACTGGCTTGTACCATGCGTTGTACATGCTGATTACCATATTTTCTTTGCAAGTGAAGCATGGTTTGAGTACGTTGTTCAACGGGTAAATTATTTAATTGCGTTTCTATATGGGGTATATCAGGAATAGAATGAGTGAGTGTTTTGGATTGTTGATTATCAGAGGAATTGCTTACGGAACTTTTCTCATCTAATTTCCCAGAGTTTGCAGATAAAGCATTTTGTTGATCATTATCTTTTGAAGTGGTGCGTTCGCTCATGGTTGTAGAAATCTTTCTTACTAACCATCCCTTAGATAACCCTACAGCCAGTGTATTATAATTTTTTAAAATAGTCAAATAATTTTTATTATGTATATTAAAATATGTGATTTTGACGACTAATCTATTGTAAATTGCAATAATACAACCATATGCTGGCTCATTGAGAAGCAAAAAATTTTGGAAAGGACACGTTTGCCGTGTCCCCAAAAATGTTGATTTACCGCGCCAAAAAGCCACCATCCACCGGGTAACAACCGCCCGTACAAAATGAGGCTTTATCGCTGCACAACCACGTCACCAATTCTGCCACTTCCCGCGATTCGCCCACGCGCCCAATCGGGTGCATCATATTAATGAAGCCCATCATCGCTTCATCAAAATTAGCCGATTCAAATACAGGTGTACGAATGAAGCCCGGCAGCACCGCATTAATTCGCACACCAGCGGCGCTATATTCCAGCGCGGCAGTTTGCGTGATACCAATAATGGCATGTTTGGTCGCCACATAGCCGGTACGCATGGGGAAGCCCACACTGCCCACCACCGACGCAATATTACAAATCGCGCCACCGCCCGACCCCAATATCATCGGAATCGCGTACTTCATGCCATAAAAAACACCTGACAAGTTGACGCCCAAAACCTCATTCCAAGCATCCACCGGATATTCATGCAGGGGCGCTTCTGCACCGCCAATCCCGGCATTATTGACCATCGCGTGCAAGCCGCCATACGTTCCCATGGCAAACTGGGCTAAGGCTTCGACCTGCTTGGGTTGTGCTACATCACAATGTTGATACGTGGCGGTGCCACCTGCGGCTTGGATTTGCTGCACGGTGGCTGCGCCGTTGAGATCGTGAATATCCGCAACCACCACTTTTGCGCCTTGGGCAGCAAACGCCATCGCAATCGCTTGACCAATCCCAGACGCCGCACCCGTTACCACTGCCACTTTATTATCAAAAACAGCCATGAAGATACTCCCCGATACGTTAATAAAATAAATCATTACAGGAAATATTATAGCGCATTTGCCATTAAATGGAGCAGCAATCGGGGAGATAAAGTGTGGTTATTTTTGCCACAACACATTGGGGGTTTTATCTACATGATATGAATGGTAAGGCGAATTGTAACTACTCAGGTTGTGTTTTCGCCCTCACCCTAAATCCCGGCGCGTTGTCGCAAGGTTCGCCTCCCGAAGGAGAGGGACTTCACACGCTACCTGTTTGTCGCTCCCCTTCTCCTGTGGGAGAAAAGGCTGGGGGATGAGGGCTGAGTAGTTACAATGATATGATTTGTAAGGGCGAGCCTGCGAGTTCGCCCTTTTCCTTATAAGAGACTGACTTACCGCCCCAACGCTTTCGCCACCAAGCCACCAATTTCGGTCGGATTATTGGCAACGCTAACGCCGGCGGCTTGCAACGCTTCAATTTTGCCCGCAGCCGTGCCTTTGCCGCCGGAAATAATCGCCCCGGCGTGACCCATCTTTTTGCCGGGCGGCGCGGTCATCCCGGCGATATAGGCGACCACCGGTTTTTTGATGTGATGTTTGATATAATCTGCCGCTTCTTCTTCGGCAGTGCCACCAATTTCACCAATCATCACGATAGCGCCCGTTTCGGCGTCTTGCTCAAAGGCTTCAAGAACATCAATGAAACTCGTTCCCGGCACCGGGTCGCCACCAATACCGACGCAAGTGGTTTGCCCGATATTCTGCACGGTCAATTCGTACAATGCCTGATATGCCAGCGTGCCAGAACGGCTGACAACACCGACGGGACCACCGGGCTTGCAAACTTCTGTCGGCGTAAAGCCAATGTTCGCCCGCCCCGGCGATAAAATGCCCGCGCAGTTGGGACCAATCAGGCGCGTGTTGGGGTGCGTGGCTTTTAGCCAGTTATAAATCCGTGCTTGGTCGTGCGCTGGAATATGTTCGGTCACACAAATAATTAATTTGATACCTGCATCCGCTGCTTCCACAATCGAATCCGCTGCAACCGACGCTGGAACAATGATGAACGCCGCCTCTGCGCCTTCTTTTTCGATGGTATCTTTAACCGTCGCATAAATCGGAATGCCTTCAACATCGGTGCCAGCTTTTTTGGGGTTCACGCCCGCGACGATATTGGTGCCATAGGTGCGATTGCGTAAACCATAAAATTGCCCTTGTTTGCCCGTCAAACCTTGTACCACAACTTTCGTAGTTTCATCCAGAAAAATCGCCATGAGTAATCATTATCCTCTCTTAGTTTTTCGCCGCGATTTCAACGGCTTTTTTGGCGGCGGTCAGCATATCCGGCTGCATGATAAGCCGGTCAGATTGGTTGGCTTGCAAGATAGCCCGCCCTTCAACGGCATTTGTGCCATCCAAGCGCACCACCAGCGGCGCACGCAATGTCACGCGCTGCATGGCTTCCACGATGCCATTGGCAATTTCATCGCAGCGGGTGATGCCCCCAAAAATATTGATAAAAATCGCCTGCACATTTTCATCGTCGTTAATGACGGTCAGCGCATCCACCATGCGGTCAGCATTTGCGCCGCCGCCAATATCCAAGAAATTCGCGGGTTTGCCCCCGACTTGATTCACGATGTCTACGGTACTCATTGCCAGCCCGGCACCATTGGCAATAATACCGACACTGCCTTCTAAGCCGACATATTGCAAATCTTTTTCAGCGGCGGCGCGTTCCCGTTCATCATGCGGCTCTAAGCCTTCAAACGCATTCCACACTTCTTGATGGCGATAAGCAGCGGCATCATCCAAACTGACTTTGGCATCCAGCGCATGAACCTTGCCATCCGGCGTCAGAATCAGCGGGTTAATTTCAGCGAGTCCAGCATCGCCTTCGGTATAACAACGATACAGACTCAGCAAAATTGCCACCGCCCCATCTTCAGCTTTAGGGTTTAAATTGGCAGCTTGCACCCATTCGCGGCAAGTCGCTTCGCTCAAGCCTTCGCTGGGATTCACGCGGATATAGGCAATCGCTTCTGGTTCGGTGGCGGCAACTTGTTCAATATCCACGCCGCCGCGTGCCGAAAGCATCCCCAAGTGTTTTTTGGCGCTGCGGTCTAGCGTAAACGAGGCATAATATTCTTCGGCAATATCCGACGCTTTTTCCACCCACACGCGCCGCACCGGATACCCATTGCCGTGCCGGTCTTTGATGACCAGATTCAGGATAAAATGAGCATGTTCGCGCACTTCATCCACGTTGTTCGCCAGCTTGATGCCGCCTTGTTTGCCGCGCCCGCCGACCTGCACCTGCGCCTTAATGACGACGGGATAGCCCACTTTTTCGGCGACTGCCACTGCTTCGTCTACGGTATCGGCAACCCCGCCCGGTGATACGGGAATGCCATACCGGGCAAAATATTGTTTGCCCTGATATTCTAATAAATCCATGCGAAGAACTCCGTTTTTTGAGATGATCTGACACACAGAGGGAATGATAACGCTTGCCAACAGAATCGGGTATGTGGAGAATGCGTCCGTGTGCATGGTTGCCACATTCCGGCAAACGACTATACTAAACACCAGCATGTGTTGAATTTATCATAATATTACAAATCACATTTCACATAGAAATCCAACCTATTCATGGAGGCGAACAGCATGGCAGGTGGAGAATATAGTGATGTCTTTATCTCGTATCGGCGTAAAGATGTAGAGTTTACCAAGCAGGTTGTGCAATCCTTGCGCGATGCGGGCAAAGAAGTCTGGGTCGATTGGGAAGATATTCCGCCGGGCAGCGTAGGTTTTACCGATGATATTCGGCGTGGGTTAGAAGGCGCGGACACCTTTATTGCCATCTTGTCCCCGGATTATTTGGATTCGACGTATTGTGTGGATTTGGAACTCGGCACTGCCGCCAAACTCAACAAAAGAATTATTCCGCTTGTCCTCAAAAAATTTGATGATTACCCCATTCCAGAAAGCATCGGGCATATCAATTGGATTTATTTTACGCCGCACGCCGGACATGAAAATACTTATGCCGAGTCCATGCCCAAAGTGTTACAAGCACTCGATACCGATTTGGATTATGTGCGGGTGCATAAGCGGCTGTTGGTGAAAGCCCTCGAATGGGAGTCGCATACGCGCAACGCCAGCTATCTGCTAAACGGCACAGAAATTACCAATGCCGAAAATTGGCTGAATGCCGCCGCTGATAAAGAACCCCGCCCCACCCAATTGCATCGTGATTTTATTTCTGCCAGTCGTGCCAGAGCCATTCAGCGCCAGCGGCAGTTATTGACCGGAGTCTCGGCGGCGCTGGTGGTCACGCTCTTTTTGGCAATTATCGCTGTGTTCCAAAGTATCGAAGCCAGCAACCAACGTGACCGTGCTGTGACCAATGAAAATATTGCCCGCACACAAGAAGCCATTGCCGTCCGCAATGCCGATGTCTCGCGCAGTGTGGCATTAGCGGCAACTGCCCGCGAACAAAACATCTTCGACCAGATGCGGGCGCTGGCATTGGCGCTGCAATCGGTACAAATTTTGAATCCACCGGCGGTTGCCCAACGTACCTTAGCGGATTTGGCGTATCAACCCGGTGTGACGCATATTCTAAATGGGCATGAAGGCATCGTGCGCGAAGTTGAATTTACGAGCGATGGCAAAATGCTCGTTTCCGGCGCGGAAGATAACACGGTTATTGTGTGGGATATTGCCACAAGTGCCAGCGTGCGAACCCTAACAGGACACACCGATGAAGTCACTTCGATTGCGCTGAGTCCTGATAACACGATTATCGCCTCTGGCAGCCGCGACAGCACCATTATCCTGTGGGACTTGGCAAGCGGGGAACGTCTGCGCGATTTGACCGGACACGAAGACCGTGTGCAAAGTGTGGCGTTTAGTCCCGATGGAACACTGCTGCTTTCGGCAGATGACAATGGCGTTTTGAAAATATGGGATGTCGCAACGGGTGACATGCTGCGCGATATTGCCGGGCATGAAGACCGTGTGTTGAGTGCCGTTTTCAGCCCGGATGGCACGCGCCTTGCCGCAGGTGGGCGCGAAGCAGTCGCGCTCATTTTTGATGCTGAATCGGGCGATATTTTGCAGCGCCTCCCCCACGCTGGCACAATTTTTGAAGTCGCTTTTAATCCCGATGGCACGATGGTTGCCACAGCATCCGATGATGGCACGGTGGGCGTGTGGGAAGTGGAATCGGGCGCTAAAGTTTTGACGTTGGTTGGGCATACTGGGTCGGTTCGCACGGTAGATTTTAGCGCGGACGGGCGCACCATTATCAGCGGTTCGGATGACCAAACCGCAATTTTGTGGGATGCTGCCGCCGGACAAATTTTGCATCGTTTCGCCGGACATCAAGCCTTTATCCGCGATGTGATTTTTTCGGCAGATGGGCAGCAAATCGCCATTGGGGATACTGCACCACGCATTTTGATATGGGATGCCGTGTCGGGCAATATTCTGACGACCAGCGCCCAGCATACTGACCGCGTGAACAGCGTTGCCCTCAGTGCCGATGGGTCGCGCCGCGTCTCGGCATCGGATGATAGTACGGCAATTGTTTACGCTGACGACAACACGCTGTTGACGACCTTCACTGCCCCTGCCGAAATCATCCGGGCAATTTTTACCCCCGATGGGCAAAGTGTCATTTCGGGTGCTGCCGATGCTAGCCTCACGCGCTGGAATGCGACCACAGGCGAAATTGAGCAGCAGTACAGCGGGCATGAATTGAACATCACGGCATTAGAACTAAGTCCCGATGGGCAACGCTTATACTCAGCGGCGGGCGTGCCGTTAAGTGCGCCCGAATTTTTCGCGTGGGATACTGCCACAGGCGAACAAATCCTAACCTTCACCGGGCATGACAATCCGATTGCCAGCATCGCGTTAAATGCCGATGGCAGCCGTATTGCTTCCAGCGACATCACCGGACGAATTCTCATTTGGGATGTGGAAGGCAATATTTTACAGGACATTGCCGCCCATGACGGGCGCAGCCATCAAGTGCAATTTCACCCCGATGGCAGTTTGTTTTCTGCTGGGGGCGATAACACAATTAAACGTTGGAATAGCGCAACAGGCGACCTCATGGCGACTTATAATGAACATGCCGGCGGCGTGCGCTCCATCAGCCTCAGCGCCGATGGCAATTTGTTAGTCTCGGCGTCGGAAGACGATACGCTCATTGTCTGGTCGCTGGCTGAGAGTAATGCTTTCCGCGCCTACAGTGGGCATCTTGGCGATGTGAATACTGTCGCTTTTGCGCCCGATGCACTCTCTTTCATCTCTGGTGGGGAAGATGGTAGGATGATTCGCTGGCGGTTGGATTCGCCGGAGGCACTGCTAACATGGGTCACTGACCATCGTTATTTGGTAGGCTTGGATTGTGATACCCAACAAGAATTTGGCTTAATGCCCTCATCAGCATGTACGGAGGCGACTGCCGCACCATAAACAAGCAAGATACCTAAAGGACTATCCATGTTGAAATATCGTCTTGGGAAATTTTTGCTATTTTTCATCGTCATAACCCTTAGCATCAGTGTCAGCGCCCAACGCTTGTGTGAGGCATTGGTAGAACGGGCGCTGAATACCGCCGCCCAAAACTGCGGCGCATTGTCCGACACGGTGGGCTGTTATGGTCATAATCGGCTGGATGTCACCTTCCAAGAGGCGAATATTGGCACTGAGTTTGAAGAACCGGGCAGCACGATTGGGCTAGGGTTGCTACATACGGCACAAACCGCCGCGCTCGATTTGGAAGAAGATGAATGGGGCATCGGTTATTTTCATGCGCGTGCCAATTTACAGACTGTCACCGAGAACGCTGCCGTCCGCATCATTATGATGGGCGATGTGTTCTTGGAAAATGCGGCTGATGAAACCGCGCCCGAACCCATGCAAAAAATATTCTTCGAGACAGGCGGTGCTTCCGAATGTCAGGAAGCGCCCAATATGGTGATTATCCAAGGTCCTGATAATACCAAAATTGATTTGGTCGTGAACGAAATTCCCATTCGGATTAGTTCAACCATTGCTTTGGGCATGGGCAACGCCGACGATGCACCCGTAATGTTCTTCACCGGGCTTTCGGGCGCAGTCGAGTTGTTCCCAGATACCCCACAAGCCGTTACCATCAGTGAAGACCAAACCTCTTTCGCGCCGTTATCCAATGATTTTTCTTTTATGCTGGACGATGGCACTAGCGGAACACCCGTGACTGATAAAATCACCGGAGAACCCATTTTGCGCCCAGATGGCACGCCGATGGTACGCCGGACGGCAGTCGTTGAGTTCAGCGAGCCACGCTTTTTGGAAGAAAATGCCCCCGGCTTTTTGGGAACTGAGCATTACGATACCAGTTTTGAAGTTCCCGGCGCATTGCTCAACTACTCGCTAGAGGAGGCATTTATTGCTGTGCCATCCCCGGTTGAAATTGCCGAAACCAACGCTGACCTACCGATGCCCGTTATCAGCGATGTCCCTTTTTCGTCGTCCGACACAAGAGGCGAGCAACCGACCACAACGAATACCGGGACGAACAATAGCAGCAGTACAGGCAGCAGCACCACGACTGGCACGGGCAACACCACCACGCCTAGCACTGTACAACCGGATGCGCCGCAAAACAATGCGGGACAACAGCAGCAGCAACAGCAACTAGACTTGCCCGACGTTGGCAGCGGTAGTGGCGATGCTGGCGGTAGTGGCGATGCTGGCGGTAGTGGTGATGGCGGTGGCGATGGCGGAGGCGATAGCGGGGATGGTGACGGTGGCGGAGATGGTGGTGGAGATGAATAATCATGGGTGCTTTTAGTGGTGATTTTGTATATGCCATAGTGCGTTATGAAATTATTTTGAACCACAAAGGACTCACAGATTTAGCATCATTTCTCAGTGAAAACCTCTGTGTTCTCGGTGTCTCTGTGGTTAGATTGCAGTTAATTACAAATCTAAAACCCATGCTTAGGTCTTACCAACAAGCGCGAATAACCATTTTGTGTCATAATATTTCGCAACGTATCATGCTATATGTTAAGAGGATGACGCGATGAAAAAACAGGCGGTTTGGAAATGGATGTTATTTTTTATGACGTTGTGCCTTTCTATGAGCATCAGCGCCCAACGGCTGTGTGAGGCATTGGTAGAAGAGGCACTCAACGCCGCTGGTGATAACTGCGGCACGCTGGATGGTACATTGGGCTGTTATGGCTATAACCGCATGGAAGCAACCTTCCAAGATGCCAGTGTTGGCGATGAGTTTGAAGAACCCGGCGGCACAATTGATATTCCGTTGATTCAT
>JALHOR010000144.1 GCA_022842885.1 Anaerolineae bacterium | reverse complement strand
ATCGTCCAGTGCCGTCAAATATTCATCAATGGCAGCAATTTCGAGTGCTGTCAAAAAGGCATCAAGTTCATCATCATCCAAGTTGATGAGCAGGTTTGCCAGCAGCAAATCGTCTTCCAAAGATAAAATAAAATCAAGGTTTTCTACCAAAAACGCATCTAGTTCATCGGCATCGGCAAAGCCAAAGGCTTCGATGAGGGCTGCATCTTCCAGACCCGCCACCAACTGAAAAAAGGTCGAATCGTCCATGCCATTAAAAATAGCACCCAACGCTTCTTCGTCTAATTCGTTGATTAAGAAAGTCAATGCCTCATTATCCAGCGACCCGATAAAATCATTCAAATCATCGGCTGAGATACTGGCGATAAAATCTTCAAGTTCTGCCGCAGAAAGACTATCCAGAAACTCAGCGATTTTCGACGGAGACAACTGACCAATCTGGGGGTAGTCAAATGTCTCTTGGGCAAAAGCAGAACCCAAAGGCATCAGTAATATACTTATAACAAAAAACACTACAATCAAACGATGCCGCATATAGGAGACTCCTGATTGTGAAAATGAATAAACATTTCTATTCCCACGTAAACTATACTTGAAAATAGAAAATACACCAGAAACAAAGTATAAAATTTCGTTAAATTTATTGTTAAGGGTTATTAAGGATACACAATGATGATTGCATCCTGTTGCCTATCACCCTAACCATTAAGAAATTACGCAACTGTTTTAACAAATTCGGGTTATGCTTATACACAACTGTTGTGAAATATTACCTAAAGCAGGGAGACATGTATGGTTACGGAACAGAATATCCTGCCGCTGATTTTAATTATTGTCGCAAGTTATTTAATAGGGTCGCTGCCGATTGCTTATTTTGTAGCAAAAACGCGCAACATCAATATTTTTGAAATTGGCAGCGGCAACATGGGCGGCACCAATCTGGCGCGGGCAATGGGCGTCGGTTGGGGGGTGTTGACCATTACACTGGATGCGCTGAAAGGCGTCGCGGCGATTTTTATTGCTCGCCAAATTATCCCAAATAACGAAGGCATGACGACCACGATTGCTTCTATCGCGGTGGTGATGGGGCATAACTGGTCATTGTTTGCCACGCTCATTTATACAGCGGCGAATCAAGGGCGCTTGACAATACGCGGCGGCAAAGGGGCAGCCACGGCATTCGGTACATTGCTCACATTCGCGCCCGTGCCAACCGTGTTGGGCATGTTCGCATTTGGATTCGTGTTGTTCTGGCGCACGCGCTATGTGTCATTAGGCGTGTTATCAGCATTTATGATTGCGCTGCCGTGGGTGGTGATTTTGGTGGCACAGGAGCTTTTGCCAACAGTGTATATTTTCTATGCAGCGGGACTCACGTTTTTGATTGCGTGGCGCTTCCGCGAGAATATAGACCGCATCCTCAAAGGTACAGAACGGCGCCTTGGCGAACCGGCGTAATAAAGAATAATTTTCCAGTCTCTTCCAGTATTTATACAGCCTCTATGCGGGTTTTGGTGCTTTAATGACAGTAATTATCGAAGCCCGCAGGAGACAGTATGATTATTCCGCGCCTATTTTTTCTCAAAGACGATGAACAACTCCTTGTAGAAAGTTTTACCGCGCGTAAAGTGATTAACGGTCCGGGGCGCTACCTTGCCCAACCGTTTGAGCGCGTCACCCGCCGCCAAGCCATCATCCTCGGCAGCACCGATTATTTGCATACGCGCCATACCCTCACGGGCGAACTTAAGAGCAACCGTGGACCCAAGCTCTATTTTCTGGATGCCAACGAAAAAATTGAACAAGCCTTACAAGCATTTCCGCTGCAAATTGGCGACTATGTGCGTATTCTCAACACGGAAACTGGGCAAATTCGTGTGGTGCGTGGCGAAACAACCGTCTACCTAGAACCCAATGAAACACTCGATGGGGATATAACCGGGGGTATCGTTCTGGATGACCGGACAGGCGTTCTCGTGCGCGATGTTGCCACTGGTGAACAGACTGTCATCACTGGCACGCAAATTTTTACCCCCTCTGCGACCCAAGAAATCGTTGAAACGCGGCGCGGCATCAACATAGATGAACGCAATGCCGTTCTCGTGCGTGACATCACCACGGGGCAATTATCGCTGGTTCGGGAAAATCAGGTGTTTATTCCATCTGCCACGCAAGAAGTTGTCGAAATCCGCAAAGGCATCAATATAGATGAAAAGACGGCGGTGCTAGTGCGGAATATTACCAGCGGTCAGCAGCGCCTTATCCGGGAAAAACAAGTTTACATCCCCGATGAAAACCATGAAATTGTCAGCGTGCGGCAGGGCATCAACATAGATGAAAAAACCGCCGTTCTGATTCGAGATACCACCAGTGGGCAGTTATCGCTCATCCGGGAAAAACAAGTTTTCTTCGCTGAACCTACCCAAGAAATTGTCGAAATCCGGCAGGGCGTGAATGTAGATGAAAAAACGGCGGTTCTCGTGCGCGATATTACCAATGGGCAATTAACCTTAGTCACTGAGAAACAGGTGTTTATTCCATCGGCGACCCAAGAAATTGTCGAAGTGCGTGACCTGATTCGGCTGGAAGACCAACAAACGGTGATTATCAAAGACCGCGAAGGACGGTATATTTTCCGGCATGGCAGTGATACCTCGCGTTCATTTTTCTTGCAACCCTACGAAGAATTGGTGACGTTATGGTGGTCATCCGGCATTCATAAAGACCGCCGCGAACTGCGCCTGACGCATATTGATAAACGTCCTAAATACATGTGGTATGATTTTGATGTGCGGACGCAAGATAATGTCGAACTGGTCATTGGCTTAACTTTTTTCTGGCAAGTCGTAGATGTCGAAGCCATGATTAAAATGACCGATGATACAACAGGCGATGTCAGTTCTCATGCTCGCAGTACGATTATTCAGGCAGTCTCACGAGCAACGTTAGAACGTTTTCTGGCAGCATTTAATCATATTGTCGGCGATGCTGTCTTGGGCAATACGGATGATGCCTTTTATCGGGAACGCGGCGTCCAGATTCATGCTGTAGAAGTGCGCTCAGTGGCGTGCAAAGACCCGGAAACGCAGCGTATCCTGATGGAAATTATTCAGGAAACCACCAATCGGCTGAATCGCTTGCAAAAACAGGAGAGCGAAAACGAAGTCAAACTCCGGCGCTTGCAAGGCGACATCGAAACTGAAAATACGCGGGGGCAATTATTGTCCATCCAGCGCGACCATGCGCGGGTAGAGGCGCTGACGATGGGCGAATCCGAGAGTGAAAAAGTGCGGATTTTCTTGGAAGGCTTAGGGAGCAATCTCTCGATGGATCAGAAAATTGCTATCTTCAACACGTTGCGTAAGGGCGAAGTGTTGGCAAGCCTCGCTAAAGGCAATGCCAATTTGTACTTCACACCCAATGATGTGGATTTGAAAATTAATGGGTAGACTGAGTGACTGAATCAAAAAATCCCATTCTTAAGGATGGGATTTTTTCAGTCGGGGCGACGGGATTTGAACCCATGACCTCTTCGACCCGAACGAAGCGCGCTAGCCGGGCTGCGCCACGCCCCGCGACTGAATGTATTGTAATCGAGTCCATAGTCAGGCACAAGAGGGAGCTTGCAATTTTATGCGGCGTTATCGCTTAGGCATTGGGATTTTAGGGTTGCTTATAGGGGTGGGAATAATCGCACTGGTGCGGTTTGCGCCGGCAACCACAACCGTCACGGTGGCGGCATGTGTTCAATTTGCAGAGGCATGTTTGCAACTTCCCACTATCACCGGCACATCACTGGCTGGCGAAACGCGCACCTTTCCAGCGGCGTTTTCAGCCGGACTCAATTTGGTGGTGATGCCCTTTGACCGTGATCAACAAGTGGGGGCATTAGCGTATGTGCCGCTGTTCCAAGCGTTGGCTGCTGAGTATGCCGATGTTGCGTATTATAGTCTTGCCGCGCTGCCCGATTTATCACCACCGATACGCTTATTGGTCAGCGGCGGGATGCAAGCCGCCGTGAGTGACCCGGCAATGCGTGCGGTGACTATCTTAGTCTATTTAGAAGACCAAGCGGCATTCATGCAGGCGTTGGCAGTGCCAGATGATAGCCAAATCCAAATTTTTATTTTTAATTCGGCGGGTGAAGTGCTGTTCCAAACGGTTGGGGATGATGCTGCTGTGGTTGCCGCCGCCCTCCGTGAGAAGATGGCGGCATTGGCAAGTCCGGCGGGGGCTTAATAATTGGCTTCTTCTTTGAACAATTCCAAAAAGGCTTTAGCGCGGCTGCCATCGCCTAACATTTCTGGGGTGATGGGCTGCGTTAAGAAATCCGTATAGCCTTCTAATGTGCTGGGGTCTACACCATCCAGATTTTTGAAGCCCATAGACCAGTTGCTAAAACTGCGTTCTGTGATGGGATTCTTGTAAATCATAATCACATTGCGATGGCGAGCATCTTTGGCAATATCGTCATAGAGTTTATTCACAGCATCTGCGTTGCCTTCCAACGCCTGAATAAAATAGCCGCCGCGATACAACAGCATCCCAGTGATATTTTCTTCGGTATTACGCTTACGAGCGACTTCCAGAATATCTAAAATATCCTGTTGGCTCATGGTGCGGCTTTCAAAACTGACATACACGAGCGAAACAAGCGACATATCTTCCTCCTATAAATGGGCAACACAGTCAATTCTCAAGGTATTCTAACTTCGACAAAAATTGTTATACCGCAAGATGTAGTTAATATACACTGAAATGTTGCCCGTATTCCATAAGGATGGGCAAGGAATCCATTGGGGAACTTGGCAAAAACACGACATTCTTCACCCAATGCCCATGACAAAACCACACTACGAACCACAGGCGTATCGCGTAGATAATAAAAATTGGAAGATAAACCGATAGGTCAATTGTATGGAACAGGTGGAACAACGCCGCGATTTTGCCCGGCAGCATCTGCTCATCCCCTGCCTTATCATGCTGCTGGTGTGGGGCATGGCACTCTATCAGTGGCAGGCAGGCAGCGATAGTGCCGTAGTCATATTTTTGCTCTACATTGGGGTGTTTATTGGCATTGGTATTGGCAGTTATATTGCGCTGCCCCCGCTAAAACGCCCGATAGGACGCCGCATTATTTTGTTCATGATGGGGTTGTTGCTGTTGGTGGCGGCGCTCATTTCGGATCATGGCAATATGCAAATTGAAGGCTTATTTTTCGGGGTTTTTTCCGGCATTGCGCCGTATATTGTCTTGCATTATCTGTTGGCGAAAATCGCTGGACCGCTGGTGTTTGGGCGAGTATGGTGTGGCTGGGCGTGTTGGTTTGCCATGATTTTTGATTTGCTGCCCTATCCGTATAGTCGTTATCGCCAACCGGGCGCGTGGGATAAAGTGCGCTACTGGCACTTTGGCATGAGTCTGTTGATGGTAGCAGCCTTATGGTTTGGCTTTGGCTATGCTGCCACGACAGGCATTGCTGGCTTGCAGTGGTTTATCATGGGGCTACTGCTGTATTATGCGGTGGGTATTGTGCTGGCATTCGCGCTGAAAGATAATCGGGCATTTTGTAAATATCTTTGCCCCATTGCCGTCGTACAAAAAGCCAGTTCACGGTTTGCCCTCTTGAAGATTGCCGGGGAAGCGCCCAAATGCGATAGCTGCAATGCCTGTGTTGAAATGTGTCCGATGAATATTCGTGTGCCGGATTATATTTTACACGGCGAGCGCGTCTTATCTACGGAATGCACGCTCTGCCAAACGTGCATCAATGTGTGTCCACACGATGCGCTTAAATTATCATTCGGGTTTGATGTGGGTGGCAAAGAATTGATAGATTATGTCCCACCCAAAACGCGCCCATCTGAACGATAGATAAATAAATGAGTGTGCCGCCGCTTCTTAACTTATAAGCATCCACAATTCTCCTATAATGAATAGTATTCCACCTGTGTTAGTTAGGAGAAAACTTGTGGCTGCACTAGAACAACAATTGGCAGATGTGCTTGCTGAAAATGACCGTTTGCGAACCCGCATCGCTGAACTAGAAGCGGCGCTGCACCCCACGTCCCAAACCCAATTCAATAATGCGTTTTTACGACAAATTGTAGATTTGATGCCGGGCTTAATTTTTGTCAAAGACCGCGACAGCCGCTTTGTGATGGTCAATAAAGGGCTGGCAGACGCCTATGGCAAAAGTACTGATGAACTCATCGGCAAAGGGGACGCCGATTTTAACCCGAATGCCGACGAAGTAGCGGCGTTCCGGCGTGATGATAATGCCGTCATGGATGCGCGGCAGCCTAAATATATCCCCGAAGAACAAGTCAGTGGACGTTGGTATCAAACGGTCAAAATCCCTATTGTCGAAGCCGATGGGTCGGTCAATATGCTCTTGGGCGTGGCAACCGATATTCATGCGCGTAAAGTGTTGGAAGAAGAACGTGCCGAGTGGCAACAGCAAGTGATTACCGCGCAAGAACAAGCACTCGCTGACCTTTTGACACCTGTGATTCCAATTTTGGAACACATCTTGGTGATGCCGTTGATTGGCATGATTGATACCGACCGCGCCCGCAACATCATGCGTTCACTGCTCAAGAGTATCAGCGATTATCAAGCGCGGATTGTGATTCTGGATATTACCGGCGTGCCGTTGGTAGACAGTGGTGTCGCCAATCATTTGAACAAGACGATTCAGGCGGCGCGGCTAAAAGGGGCATTCACCATTGTGACAGGCATTTCCGAAGCGGTTGCCGAGACTATCGTAGATTTGGGCATTGATTGGACAATGCTGGAAACAGAACGCGATTTGGAAGCCGGACTCAAGACGGCGCTTAGTAAGTTGAATTTGGTGATTGTGGAAGAAAAATAGCTTTTTCTATGACTCAGCATTTCCAAATAGTTACGCCCACTGATTTCAGTTTTGTCGCCACCATTGATTCGCATGGTTGGCGTGATTTGACGCCGTTCCAATACGATACCGAAACACAAACTTTGACTCGTGTTCATGCCTTAGCTGACACGATGGTGACGCTGACGATAACGGCAACGAATTCGGCGTTGCATGTGTCGGTTTCCGGCATCGAATCGCTGACGGACGCACACACAAATGACCTGATGCAAGCCATCCGGCGCATTTTCTGTCTGGATTGGCAAGTCCAAACATTTTACAGTTTTTTGCGCGATTACCCCGGTTATGAATGGGTCGCACAGGAAAAACACGGGCGCATGTTGGTCGCGCCAACTGTGTGGGAAGAATTGGTCAAGACGTTATTCACCACCAATACCACTTGGGTGCAGACCAAAGGCATGTGCGCCCGCTTGTGTCCACCCGGCGCAGTCTTTCCGACAGCGGCAGACATCGCGGCAGAATCGCTTGATTCGTTATCAGTGCGGTTGCGTGCTGGGTATCGCACCGCCTATTTGCACGCCTTGGCAGAGCAAGTGGCATCTGACAAATTCGATGTCGAAGCGTGGTATGGCAATGGTATGACTTCGGCAGAAGTGTATCAGGCAGTGCGGTCTATCAAGGGCTTTGGCGATTATGCCGCTGGAACGATGCTGCGTCTATTAGGCTATTTTGACCGCTTGGCGATTGATACCGTCGCACGGGCGGCTTTCAAGCGCATCACAGGCGGCGAAGATGCTGCCGACAAGACCATGCAAGCGTATTATGCCCCCTTTGGCGACTGGCGTGGCTTGGCGTTGTGGATGGATTGTATCCGCAGCGATGCGATGGTGGAGAGCATGTTACAATACACAAGAAAAAAACATGAGTAAACGAAAAAAACGATTACAACGTCTGAAAATAAATCCGAAGAATGTTTATACAGCAGATGACAAATAAAAATCTCGACTATTATCTTTCGCTGCCATACATCATCGAATTGATTCCTGATGAGGATGGCTATTGGTTCGCCCGAATTCCAATTTTACAAGGTTGTATGACCAATGGGCATAGCCGGGAAGATGCGCTTGAAATGCTAGATGATGCTAAACGGCTGTGGTTAGAAACAGCTTTAGCATTGGGGATGAATATTCCTGAGCCGCAGCATGAAGTCATAGTATGACCCCGCTTTTTGAAACCGACTACGAAGGCACGACGGTTTTTTATGTCATTCATGCCAAAAATGATTAATTGGCAATCTCAAAAATCATAACAAACCACGAAGTCACGAAGGACACAAAGAAAAAGCTGACCGCTGAAAGCTAATCGCTGAAAGCTAATGGCTAAAAGCTATATCGTCACAATCTTTTTCGCCACGCGCAGTTGTGCCGGGAACACACTCAAAAAGTCTGCCAAGGTTTCGTATTTATTGCCCCGTTCCTGCAAATAGCGGCGTAACACGCTTACCGTGCCGGGCAAAAATGTCATGCCCCGCGCTTTTTTCTCCATCAGCAAATATGAGCGTGCCTCTGCTGAACTGACATGGTCTTCTAAATACATCGCTACCGCAGCAGCCGTGAACAAGCTGATAAACTGGTCTTCCCATTCAGGATGCCGCGCTTTAAACTGGTCAGTGACCGCGAGTTCTTTTTTGGTGGCTTCTGCCACTTTCTCGGCATTTGCCCGCAAATAAGCCGTCATCAGCAAGCGCCCGTACTGCGTCAGCGCCGCCCGATACGAATGATTCAACATGCTGTCTTCGTCGAACCCCCACGGTGGGCTATCCCCCCATGCTTGCGGCGGCGGCACGATGGCAATCAATTGATTGCCCACGCGAATGCCAATTTCATCATCGGCGGGATAACAAATATTGGGCATGAACAAAAAATCTTCGGTTACTTCTTCCAAGAAGGGGCGTAAAAACGTCCGAAAATGCACGGCTTTAAACACTTTTTTCGCCTGTGATTCGGCATTTTCCCACGGGGTAGCATTGTTCTTCCAATATTCGCCAATTTTGCACGTCTCATAAAAATCGCGCAGTTGCTCGTTAAAGCCAGCGGGCATCCAACGTGGCGGATGTTCAATCTCAAAGGTGGGAAAACGGCACAGCATAATCAGCGTAAACAGTGCCTCTAGCGGCGCATTCTGGTTCAACAGCGTTTGCAGCGTTTGGATTGCTGGATGATTTTTGTAGCCGTTATCGGACATATATTTGGTGGTGGCACGCGCATAGGCATGAGCATGGTAGCGCCGCCGCTGCTGCGAAGTCTCTGGGAAATTGGTGGCTGCCAGTGCTGCTGCCATCAATCGTATGCGATTATCCAAGGTGATGCTCACTGTTTCTGCCGTGTGGTTATCGCTCATGCCGCTATCTATCCAATGGTCGAAAATGCATGGAGATGATTATTCTTGATGTTACCTATTGTAAAGGGCAAACGAAAACGGGGCAAGTTGGGGGGCACATTTTGTGCCTAGCAAAACTGCCCAGTATTTTTAAGATTGTGTGATATACCGCGCCAGAATGCGTCACCTTTAGCTGGTTTTTGTGTTAAGACTCTGGGAATTGGTAATCGGGAGAGATGTAGCAAAATGCGTGTGGCAGTCTTTACAGAGACTTTTTTGCCGAAGATGGATGGTATTGTGCGGGTGGTGTGTTTGTTGGTTGACCATCTGCAATCGCGGGGGATTGAAGTCCTCATTGTCGCACCCAAATTGGGGGATAGTGGCGTGCGCGACTATAACGGAATGCGCGTGGTGACGGTCTCCGGCGTGACCTTCCCGTTATATCCTGAACTGAAAATTGCACCGCCGGGTTATTTTACGTTTCGTGAAGTGGAAGCCTTTAAACCGGATATTGCTCATTTTATTCATCCGGTCGTGGTGGGCGTGCCGGGCATGATGATGGCGAAATATTTGGGCATTCCGTTACTCACGTCGTTTCATCTGGATTTGGCACGCATGGCGAGTCATTTTAATTTGGGTTTCATGACACCAGTCACGGATTATCTGACGAAACTGGTGTTTAACCAAGCCGACTACAGCCTAGCGCCGTCCAAACAAATCCAGCGCGAAATGGTGAATTTGGGCATTAAGAATGTGGGGCTATGGGGGCGCGGTGTGGATGGCGAGCGTTTTAACCCGCGTTTTAAAGATGCTACCATGCGCGATAAACTCAGCCAAGGACACCCTGACGCACCCCTCATGTTGTATGTGGGGCGGCTCTCGCAGGAAAAACAGATTGATAAATTACGCGCTATTCTGGATGAAATTCCCGGCACGCGGCTGGCAATCGTCGGTGACGGTCCCGCCCGCGCCGAATTGGAACAGCATTTTGCTGGAACAAACACGAATTTTGTCGGCTATCTTTATGGCGAAGACTTGTCCAAAGCCTATGCCAGCGCCGATATTTTTACGTTTCCTTCGGCGTTAGAAACCTTTGGCTTGGTCGTGACCGAAGCGATGGCAGCCGGCTTGCCCGTCGTGGCTTCCCGTGTTGGCGGCATCCCGGATGTGGTGGAAGAAGGCAAAACGGGTTATACGTTTGAAGTCGGCGATACGGCGGGGTTGGTCAGCGGCGTGCGCCAGATTATCGCTACACCCGAACGCATCGCTCATATGGGGCGCGATGCGCGTGCCTTCGCTGAAACGCAAACATGGGAAGTGATGATGGATGAGGTTATCGTGCATTATGAACGCCTGATTGCGAATTACGATATGCGCGAACAAGTGGGGGCGTAAACCACCCTATTTTCACTGCTGAGGTATGCAGAAAACAAAATCACCCCAGCAATTATAGAACTTTCGTAGACAAAAAGAACGCTTATCGGCTTTTCCTTATCGGCTTAAACATATGTTTTGAGCCGATAATTTTTTATTTCAGTTTATTCTAATTTTTTTGCAATATCCTGACATGTGATTGCGAGAGAAATATCCTACGATTATAATTGCAATGATCATTCGTTTTTATACCAAAGAGACTTCTATGGATACGAATACAATGCAAAAACTCAAAGAAGCCCGGCAATACATGGAACAACAAGACTATCAGCGGGCAAAATCCATCCTGATAAAACTGAACAGCCCAGTGGCTAAAAAATGGCTGGCACAAATGGAAAATGAGGCAATCATTCAGGATAGAAATTTTGGTACGAGCAAAATCAAACATAGTGAGATGAATAAACCACCTCAAAAAACACCGGAATATGTATCTACTGGAACTCCTTGGAATCCCTACGCATTGATTTGGGCAACGTTTTTCACCGGGTTTCTCTTGACTGGAATAGTCATGTCCATTTTTTTGTCTTGGAATTGGCGTAGGCTTGGCAGACCGCATTGGGCATTGGAATCATTTATCATCACATTAGGGTTGCCCATCATGACTTTGGCGCTGGTGGTGGCGTTGGGCGCAGCGAATGGGCGCGGTCTTTTCTCCATTGGCGCTATTTTGTTTGTGGTGATAGCCGCTTTATTTGGTGCGAATGTGGTGCTGGGTTATGGCGTCATGGTTTTGCAGAATGGGGCATACAAAAAATGGGAAATGGGGTCTTCCCGGGCGATGCTAGAGCATGAATACCCCTTTGATAAATTAATTATTGCGATGATAATTGGTGCTGTCATCAGCGTTGGGGTTGGATTATATTGGGGAAGCGAATCTTTTCTTCCAAAAACCTATACGGATAGCACCATTAGCTTTACTTATCCGGGGTTTTGGGAGTATTCCGAGTGTGGAAGTGGTAGCAGCCCATATTGTGTCTTTACCCTTCACTTAGAATCTGGGTCGCAACAATCAGGCTTTGGATTTCTCCGTTATCCAGCCGGGATGTATTCTTCAGGCAGTGGATTAGAAGAAGCAACCCTCACCGATTTTATGAGTGATAAGCCAGAACTCCAATTGTTGCAAATTCAAGATATTATGATTGATGGGGTTGCTGTCCGCATTCGAGAGAGTCGGGATGGCTATGATGCCTGTGCTAATCGTTATCGCCAGTTATTTATGGTACATCGCAATATTCCTTAT
>JALHOR010000143.1 GCA_022842885.1 Anaerolineae bacterium | reverse complement strand
CAAACGGCACTTTGCCGCCGCTGTAGGTAAAATTGCGGTCAACATGTTCAGCGATATGTTTTGCCGGGGCATCCATCATGCCAACATCTTCCAAAAAAACGCGCAATGTCGCGCTCACAAATGCTTCTACCGTCGTATCAAATTCAATCGTGCCAGTCACAATCGGTTTGTTAGCCATCTCCAAAATTTCCTTTCATTTTTAAGACGCCCTTCTAAGGTCATTATAAAACAGAAAAGGGCTGCATCAGCCATGCACCCCTCAGAACCCTGTATGTCATTTTTATGATAGTGGTCACCTCAAGAGGATTATGGTTTACCCACCATAATCCCCAACCCACACTTTACTTAACGTACTGGAACGATGGTTAGATCTATCGCTTCGACTTGACCTGGTAGTGGACTCGGTTCAATCAACAGAGGGTCAAGGTCTTCATAGTAGTTGTAAAAAATCCAACCAATGGTGCGTCTGCCATCGGGGGCAGTGTATAACACATGCAGCCACTGGATGAGGCTGGCTTGCATGGTGCGTCCCAGCACAATGACCTCTGTGCCATAGGGTGTTACGAGCAGTTCTGCACTGCGAAGGCTTGGACGCTGACGAATGTTCACATTCCCACGAATGTAAACGCGAGCGCCTTTATCGGGTGTGCCATCAATTTCGTCGAAAATCGTATTGGTGAACGGAATGTTGGTGTCCCCCACGATTTTTAGATAGCGCCCCGATGCCCAACCCACGCGGTCATTATCCACATCTACGATGAGATACCAATTAAAATTGCCTTCACCATCACCCGGATTTTGTGCCAATACGGGGTAATCTTTGCCCGGACGCACAATCCCTAACATCGAAGCGCCCAAATAAGGACCCGTGCGTAATGCCAATCCTTTAACGACCGTGACTCTGGCAAGCGATGTGGCATTTGCTACACCATCAATGGCTTGAATATCATCCACATCCAAGATGGTAATAACGGTGACACCGGGCGCGATGCTCGTGCCGGAAACTTGGTCACTGCCACCGGGGGTCGCTGTGCCGCTAAGGGGTGGGGTGGTGCTGTTGCAGCGCAGATTGTAGACCACCGTCAAGCGCGTGGGGTCATTGGTGGTGAGCGTTAAAGTGCCAAAGCGGGCGTCTAACGATGATGACGGCGAACAACCAATCGTCATCGCTACTGGACTGCCGCCATTGGTAATGCTAAAGGGCGGCGACCCAGAGATAAACCGGAAGTCGGATGCATGGGGGCCCCCAAACCCGACCAACGAAACATTAAGTGTACTTGCACCGGTTTCGCTGACTGTCACGGTGCGGGTGATGGTTTGCCCGGCAGGTACAACCCCAAAACTGATTTCGCTGCCCGGCGCCGGGCTAGAGCCGTACCCCGGCGCGTTGCCCGGAATCACTTGGAACGTGTAAGTACGAGTACCCGCTTTGGGCGTTGCCGAAGAATCTTGCGCCCGGACAGTAAACGTGAAAAAACCGAGCGTTGTGGGGATGCCGCTAAAAACGCCGCCGCTGCTCAACGTTAAGCCGCCCGGCACTGTGCCAGCCGAAATTGTAAAGGTATAGGGCGCTGTGCCGCCGGTGGCAGTAATCGTCTGACTGTAATTAAAGCCTTCGTTGGCGTCGGGCAAGGTAGCGGGCGATAATACCAAATCTGCTGCTTCGACAATATCAATGCCATACGCCGCTTGCGTTTTGATATTGGTATTGATGGTATCGGTGGCTTGAATGGTGAAGGAGTAGCCGCCGAGTGTGGTGGGTGTCCCCGATAAAACCCCATTGCTGCTGCCTAATGTCAAACCGGGGGGCAAATTGCCGCTGATCACCACATAATTGAAAGGACCCGGTGTGCCACTGGCTGTCACCGTTGCAGTGTATGCCGTGTTCAAAACCCCATTCGGTACGGTGGTGGGCGCTAGGGTGATGGTAGGCAATCCAATGGTGAGCGTGAAGGGACTGCGCCGCGTCAGCCCAGCAAAATCGGTTACGCGGATGATAATGGGACGGGATTCAGCATTGGTGGGCGTTCCGGTAACAGCGCCTGTAGTGGAATTCAGGGTTAAGCCAGTCGGTAGGGGTCCGCTGGCAGCATCCAAGACGAAGGTATACGGAGCAACCCCGCCCGATGCCGTGAAGAAGCCGGTAAATGGTGTGCCAACTGTCCCGTTAAGATTGTTGCCCGTCACGATAATGGAGGGCGCTGGCGACACCACCAATGTATATGTTGCCGTTCCCTGATTGTTGGGATTATCTCTGCCGCGTACCAGAATATTATACGTGCCTTGGGCGGTGGGGATGCCGACAACACGGGCATTATTGGTGCCGAGTCCGGTCACACTTAAGCCCGGTATCGCCGCAAGAACACCATCGGCGGTGAGCCCGCCAATTTCAGTAATGGTGTGCGGATTAATGCCCCCGGCGGCTGAAAATACAATATCCGGCATGAGACCATTGGCAGATGCCGTGAGGGTTGTGCCAACAACGGGGGTTGTCCCGCCGCCAATCGGTGTCGCATCCAACAAAGCAGTAATCGCCACTGTGACCGGATTGCTGACGACGGTGTAATTTTGGGTGAGAACACCGCCATTGCCATCATCCACCGTTATCGCAAAGGTATAGGTGGCGGCAGCGCCTAAATTGCCGCCATCATCCACCGTGAACGATGTCGCGCCGGGGGTAATCACCAAATTGCTGCCTGCTGGATTCAACGGTGTGGACACGGTAATCGTGTAATCCCCATCGCCCCCGGTGACATTCACCGTCTGCAACGGATAATTCGTGCCAGCCGTGCCAGCGGGCAAGGTGGTCGTGCTTAACGCCAAAGGTTGCAGCGTAAAACTGTAATTAATCACGGGACTGGCGAAGCCATCGGTATCACGCACTCGCGCTTGGAAGGTGGCAGTGCCTTGCCCCGGCGTTGCCCCTGTGAATGCGCCCGTTGCCGCATTCAGGGTCAAGCCCAGTGCTGTTAA
This sequence comes from Anaerolineae bacterium, assembly GCA_022842885.1. Classification (GTDB taxonomy): domain Bacteria; phylum Chloroflexota; class Anaerolineae; order Aggregatilineales; family Phototrophicaceae; genus JALHOR01. The sequence goes on along the minus strand of JALHOR010000143.1, from coordinate 9,133 downwards.
ACTGGCGTTACCAGCCACGATTTCATAGGTATACGGTGCTGTGCCACCACCCCCTACCAAGGTCGGCGTATAAGGAATGCCCGATACGCGATTCGGCAGCGTTGCCGGAGTCAGCGTAATCGTCGGCTCATTCTGAATAGTGCCAGTGTAATTTTGGGTTGCTAAAAAGCCATTGGCGTCGGCAATTTGCAAGGTGAAATTATATGGACCTGCGGTGGTGGGTGTGCCAGTGAGTGTATACGTACTGCCTGTGGGCGTACCCGTCATTCCAGCAGGCAAAGCACCGGCACTGAGGCTAAACGTGTACGGCGCTGTGCCATTCGTCGGGGTCACGGTAATCGGCAGATTATAGCCACCTGGCTTGTTGCGATAGAGCGTTCCCAAAGTCGTCGGGTTAAAGACAAAACTTGGCTGCGGGGTCACATCAAATGTATAGGTGCGCGTCGTGACAATCGGTGCTGGGGCAACCGTGCTATCGGTGGCTTGCAAATCAAACGTGAAAGTTCCCGTAACCGTCGGTGTGCCGCTAATACGGAAAGTATCCGCATCTAACGCAGCGCCCACTAATCCGGTGGGCAAGGCACCGCCGCTGATATTAAACGTATACGGCGCTGTGCCTGCTGTTAAATCAATATCAATCGTGTACGCCGCCGGGCGATTTTGAATCATGTTGGCGATTGCCGCTGGATTGAAGTTCAAAGTCGGAATAGCGGCAACATTGATGGTGTAATTCTGTGTCGTCTGGAAGCCATTGGTATCTAGTGCCTGCACGCTGATATTGATTGCGCCCGTTGCGGCTGGTGTCCCGGATACGGTCACTGTGGTGGTAGTCGCCGTGAAATTAAGACCATTGGCGGGCAGTCCGGTCACATTAAAGGTATAGGGCGCTGTGCCACCCCCTGCCGTCAAGACTTGGCTGTATGCCGCACCCACGTAAGTATCCATCAATGCGCCCGTGAGCGTAATCGTCGGTGCTGGCGCAACATTCAGCGTATAATTTTGGGTCGCTTGGAAGCCATTGGAATCGGTGGCAATCACAGTAAAGTTGACCGCGCCATTGCCAGTCGAAGGACCCGTAATGGTGAAACTGCCAGCAGCGCCGTTAAACGTCAATCCCGCGCCCACATTCGTGCCATTGGCGATGCTGAAGGTATACGGCGCTGTCCCTCCGGTCATATTGACTGTTTGGTTGTATGCCAGCGATTGAATCGTATTGGGCAAGGTGGTGGGATTGAAAGCGACGATAGGTTCGGGCGCAATGTTAATCGTATAGTTCTGAAATGTTGTGAAACCAATGCTATCGGTGACGGTGAGACGGAAAGTAATCGTGCCTGTGCCAGTAACGCGGTTGCTGACGCCTGTTCCGCGTACCGTCGCTTGATTAGCGACTAAATCCACCGTCAGACCCAAAGCATTCAACGCGGTTAAATCGGCGGGTGTCACCGAAAATGTATAGTTAGGATTGCCGCCCGATGCCGTAATAACGTGGCTGTAGCCAGCGGGTAAATTCTGGGTGGTATTGGGCAGTGTGGTTTGGCTGAAATTGATGGTCGGCGCAGCCAAGACATTAATGCTGTATACCTGTTCCACGAAGAAACCGCCTGCATCCGTCGCCCGCAGCGTGAAAGTGGTTGTTCCGGCGCTGGTGGCGGGACCCGTAATCGTATATTTGTCTTGTGGCGTAAATGCGCCTGCTAGCCCTTGCGATGTGACGCTACCCCCGTTGATGCTAAATGTATAGGGGACAGCACCGCCTGTTGCCGTAATCACCTGATTATAGGTTAAGCCGACCCCGGTATTGGGCAGTGTCAGCGGATTGAGAATAATTGTGGGTGGCGTCACCACTTCTATGGTGTAACTCACTGTTTCGGTGAAGCCCAAGGCATCCGTCACCGTAACATCAAATGTGACTGCTGGTTGCGGCGTCGCTGGCGGTGTACCCGTTAGCGCCCCGGTCGTTGCCAAAGTGAGCCATGCGGGTAAACCCGTCCCTGCATATGTATAGGGGGGTGTTCCGGTGGTCGCCGTCGCGCTAATGGTTTGGCTGTATGCCACATTGGTATAGGCATCGGGCAAATTCGGTGGGGGCGGCGCGAAGATGAATAACGGTGGGTCAATCACTTCAACGCAGGTTGCAAATTCCGATGTATTGCCCGCAGCATCCGTCGCAGTAGCAGTGATATAATCGCCAGCCGTCAACGCCACATTATAATCCGCATTAGTAATGTTGCCGCTGGGGTCAGTGGTAACATTGGCAGTGCCAAGCGAAGTTACGCCTTCTTGGCGGGGGGCGTCGCATGTATAGAAACGCAGTGTAAAATTGTTGGCAGCGACGCTGTTAAACGAGTAGCGAATAAAGCCGTTGAGCGAATCGCCATACGCCAACACGGGGAAATTTTGTAAGCCGTTTGCCCCGGTATCCACATCACCAACATCATTTGCCGTAACGCCCGCCCCGCCCAAATCAATCCCAAGCTGACCATTATCCCGATAACTGTTATTGGCAAGATTATTGCCGAAAACACCCCCGGCGATACGCACGCCAACGCCTGTATTAAACGCAATGGTATTGGTGGTGAGGGTGTTATTGTTGGTATCAATAACAATGCCTGTTCCATTGGGGATTGCTGCGGCACCACTGTTATCGCTGCCGATGAAATTGTTGGTGAGTGTATTGCTGCCTGCTCCCGCAAGGTTGATACCAGAGGTGGTATTGCCAGAAATTACATTATTGCTAATGGTATGGCTGCTACTCACTACATCTACACCGATAGGATTGGCAATGGCTGTCGTGCCGCTGCTATCCGCGCCAATGATGTTATTCTGGACAGTCACGCTGCCTGTGGTGGGGGTTAGACGCACCCCATACACACCATTGCCGGAAATCACATTTCCGGCGGCTGCCGAGCCACCACCAACGGTATTATCGCGGATTTCCACACGCACCCCGCCGCCTGTATTTGGCATGGCGGTTGTGCCGTTGACATCTAACCCAATATAGTTGCCTTGAATCGAATTATTGATGGTATTGGCATCCAGAATGCCAACCCCCACATTGGTATTGCCGGAGATGATATTGCGTTCATCTGGGTTGGTGCCACCGACCCGATTGCCAGTTGCCGCTGACCGGAACAGCACGCCCGTCCCATTGCCCGTTTGGTTGCCTGCAATGGGCGCATCGCCATTGGCAGTTGTGCCAATATAATTGCCTGCGATGATATTGTTGGCTGACCCAAGTGCCTGCACACCCGACGAGTTATTGCCAGAAATCACGTTGCCTTCTGCCCCGTCATTCGTGCCATTGGCATCTGTACCAACCAGTGTGCCACTGCTAGCCGCTAACATATTGACACCCACCCGTGAACCAACCCCTGTATCCGGGATGCGGTCAGTGCCATCGCGGTTGATGCCGATGTAATTGCCCTGAACCCGGTTGCCCGTGCCAGAGGTAATGCTCACGCCGCTGGTACGCTGCACAATCACATTGTTGCGGACGATATTGTTATTGCTAGCAATCTGAACACCAATGCCGACATAGGTAGTCGTATCCGAAGAATTGCCGCCAGTATTCGTCCCCAAATAATTGCATTCAATGAGGGTATTCGCGCCTGTCGTGTTAATGGCTTGCTGAGTGGTCGCCGGTGTGTTGTTAATAATCAAGCCGCTGATGGTGACATTACTGCCTGTAATATTAAAAACAGCACCTGCCCCCAAATTTTGCCCCTGTACTTCGATAACCGGGGTAGGGGGTTTATCACAAATAGCCGTTGTACCTGTGATACCATCAATCGTTGTGCCATTATCGGTCAGGTTCGGCAGTGCATAATCTAGCACAATCGTGTACGGCGCGGTCATTACATTGGTATCAAACGTGATGACATCAGCACCGATGCTGGCATTGGCAAGGTTAATCGCTTCTGCGAGTGAACAATCGGATGGCACTTCCGCGCCATTACAAAAACCATCATTATCGCCGTCCAGCGTATTCACGATGATAGACGCCGCCCGTACCGGGAGAATTTGTACCAGCAGCCCAGCCGTTAGCGATAATAAGATTGCCAATTGAAAAAGACGAGTGATGCGAGGTTGGAACATAATAGCACCTCAAGCGGTAGATATATGCGATGAAAATCACCGCCCATAATCATAATCTGAATCCAGAATAACATCTAATGCCTATACCGCACCCTTGAGATAAAAGATACGTGCATCTTAACAATGTCAAAAAAAGCGTACAGGCATTACAAAATCATGACGTTCTGGTGCTTCTGGCATGATAGATAGCGGGGATAAAAAACAGGATTTGGGATTAGAGTCAAAGTTGGTATCTTCATTTATAAGGACTCTGCCTCATGGAAAATCTTCGCAAAACCAAACATGGTTATGATTTGATGAACGACCCGGCACGCAATAAAGGCACTGCTTTCACCGCGGAAGAACGCGAGGCGTATGGGTTGCGCGGGCTGCTGCCGCCGCGTATCTTTAGCATTCATCAGCAGATGCAGCGCGTGATGGAAAATTTCCAGCGCAAACCGACGGATTTGGAAAAATATATTTTTATGACCAGCTTGCAAGACCGTAACGAAGATTTATTTTATTACACGGTCATGCAGCATCTTTCGATGATGATGCCTATTCTGTATACCCCGACAGTCGGGCAAGCCTGCATGGAATACGCGCATATTTATCGTCGTCCGCATGGCATGTTCATCAGCATTCACGATAAAGGACACATTCGTGAGATGCTGCAAAACTGGCATTATGAAGATGTGCGCGTGATTGTTGTCACCGATGGCGAGCGCATTTTGGGCTTGGGCGATTTGGGCGCGAATGGCATGGGTATTCCGGTGGGCAAGTTGACGCTGTATACCGCGTGCGCGGGCATTCATCCGTCGCAGTGTTTGCCCGTCACATTGGATGTTGGCACCAATAACGATTCGCTGCTGCGCGACCCATTGTATATCGGCATTCCACAAGGGCGCGTGCGCGGCGAAGACTATGATGCGTTGGTCGCAGAATTTGTCGCAGCGGTGACAGAAGTTTTCCCCCGCGCTGTGATTCAATTGGAAGATTTTGGGAATCAGAACGCTTTCCGGTTGTTGCACGGCTACCGCGATAAAGCCTGTGTTTTTGATGATGATATTCAAGGCACAGCGGGCGTGACATTGGCGGGGATGCTTTCGGCATTGGGCATGACGGGTGGCGCTTTGAAAGACCAAAAATATTTGTATTTAGGTGCGGGCGAAGCGGGTATCGGTATTGGCGATTTGGTGGTGAATGCCATGATGAAAGCCGGCATGAGCGAAGCCGATGCCAAACTCCGTAACTGGTTCTTCGATTCAAAAGGCTTAGTCGTCCAGAGCCGAACAGATTTGGTCGAACACAAGCGCCCCTATGCCCACGACCATGATTTTTTGACCGACTTTTTGACCGCGATTGAAACGCTGAAACCGACGGGCATTATCGGTGTATCGGGGCAAGGGCAAACCTTTACCAAACCGATTATCGAAGCGATGGCACGCTTGAATGACCGACCGTTAATTTTTGCGCTGTCTAATCCCACTTCCAAATCGGAATGCACCGCGCAGCAAGCCTATGAATGGTCAGATGGACGCGCTGTATTTGCCAGCGGCAGCCCCTTCGCGCCCGTCGCCTATAATGGGCAAATCTTTGTGCCGGGGCAAGCGAACAATGCATATGTGTTCCCCGGTGTTGGCTTAGGCTTGGTGGCATCGGGTGCGACTCGTGTCCCCGATGAGATGTTCGCCGCCGCCGCCGTGACATTGGCAGGTATGGCAGAGCCGTCGGATTTGGCGCAAGGACGCATTTATCCGGCATTAGAACGTATCCGCGAAGTATCCGCACGCATCGCCGTTGCCGTTGCCGAAGTCGCCTATGCCGAAGGATTGGCAACCTTGCCGCGCCCAGACGATTTGCCCGCTTATGTGCAATCGCTGATGTATGTGCCGTCGTATGAGTAAACAGTTACATTGAATCACCAACAGGACAGGTTAATTATGCCTGTCCTGCCCAAACTCAATACAAGCATCAATTTTTATTCCCCTTGCTGTGTTTGCCTACCCATGGCTGATACAACCCCACATAATAACTTGCCACAATCTGCGCCCAATCGAGTTGCTGCACCGTTTGTAACCCGCCTTGAATCAGCCGATTTTGTAAAGCGGGGTCGCTGGACAGCAAGTGCAAATACTCAGCCAATTTATCAATCGCTTCAATATTGGTCATGAGACCATTTTTACCATGTTCCAGCCAATCAGCGGGCATTCCCATCCGGGTTGAAACCACTGGCACGCCCGATGCCCAACTCTCCATCAACCCCATGGGTCCGCCTTCAGCACGGGCAGTAATCAGATAGGCATCCAGCGCATAATAATATGGCACAACATCAAAATAATGCGGCAAAAAATGATGCACATAGGGAATGCCCAAGCGGTCTAGCCCGTGCTTCACATATCCCCGCGCTGACCCGGTGAGAACGATAAAAAGATTTGGCTGGCGTTTGGATAATTTTTCCAGCACTTGCAAAAAAATATCGGGACCTTTTATCAGTTTGGGGTCATTGCCTTCGCCCCAACCACTGCCATCTTTTTGAAAAGACCCAATGCAAAATGCGCCCTCTGGCACACCCAACTTAGCACGGATGGCAGCGCGTGCCTGCGGTATCGGCAGATGAAAGCGGGTGGTGTCTACGCCTAACGGAATAACCACAATTTTTTCGGCGGGGATGCCTGCGGCGATTAAATGCTGCTGCCCGCTGCGGGTGGGGGTGATGATTTTTTCAAGGCGGGGCAGCAACTTTCTGAGTGTATTGCCAGCGTCAGCAAAATCGGGATGCTGTGGGTCGCCGTGCATCCATGTGACGAAAATCCGATTGGATGGATGCACGCGCTGCTCATTGTTCAACAGCGTATAACGGTCAATAAAATGAATAATTTGCCCGCGCAGCCGCCACGGCTGGACAATCGCCGATGCTCGTAACTGATGCCGGGTGAGTTCTTGGGCGGTGTATTCAGCCACCCACTTCAGAACCCAGTCTGCCCCTTCACTGACGTGATAAATCGTGGGTGAGGTGGCTCGCCCGAATAGGAAATGCTGTAACCAATTCATGGTGGCGCATCATCTCCCCACCAGCACCGCCACCGAGCGCGGACCCAGCAACAGGCGCGTTTGGTCTTTCAGGCGTTTTTCGCTGCCGGGGTCAGCAATTTCGTTAGGGGCGGCTGCGCCAGTATTAATGAAAACATGCCAGCGGCGTTTATCGGGCAAATGGGGTAGCTCAAACTGTAAGCTGCCATCGTGAGCATTCATGATGACATATACATAATCATCCACGGGTTTGGCATGTTTGCCACACAGCAAAAATGCCAACACGCGGCTGCCCCCTGACCAATCGGCATCCCACGCTTTGGTGCCGTGCCACGAAATATCTGGGTAGCCACTGCCCACCACGTCCGTATGATGGAAATGCTCACGTCCCCGCAAGACGGGATGTGCTTTGCGAAACGCAATCAAATTTTTGACAAAACGAAACATATCCGTATTCGGTTCAACTTGTGACCAATCGAACCAATTGAGCGCGTTATCATGACAGTAAGTATTGTTATTGCCGAATTTGGTATGAGCAATTTCATCGCCCATGAGCAGCATCGGCACACCGCGACTCATCATCAAAATCGTGAGCAGATTTTTCATCTGGCGGCGGCGCAAAGCATTAATTTCAACATGCTCTGTTTCGCCTTCCGTGCCGCAGTTCCAGCTATAATTATCATTCGTGCCATCGCGGTTATTTTCGCCATTGCCGAAATTATGTTTTTGGTTATATGCCACCAAATCGTACAGCGTAAAACCATCATGCGCGGTAATAAAATTGACCGATGCCAACGCACTGCGTCCAAAATATAAATCGGGCGACCCCTGCACGCGCAGCGATAATTCTGGCACCATGCCAAAATCGCCGCGCACAAAGCGCCGCACGCCATCCCGATATTTGCCGTTCCACTCTGCCCAGCGGTCATAATCGGGGAATGAGCCAACCTGATACAAGCCGCCTGCGTCCCACGCTTCGGCAATGAGTTTGCATTTTGCCAAGATAGGGTCATGCGCCAAGGTTTCTAACAGCGGCGGATTTGCTAAAGGGATGCCGTTTTGGTCACGTCCTAAAATAGACGCTAAATCGAATCTAAAACCATCAATATGATATTCTTCGACCCAATAATGCAAGCAGCGCAGCACCATATCGCGCACAACGGGATGATTACAATTGAGCGTGTTGCCCGTACCGCTGAAGTTATAATAATTGCCATCAGGCGTCAGCAAATAATACGTTTTATTGTCTAACCCACGAAACGAAATCGTATGCCCGCTTTCACTGCCTTCTGCCGTATGGTTAAAGACCACATCCAAAAAAACTTCAATCCCATTGCGATGCAGCGTCTTAATTAAATTTTTAAGTTCGTCCACTTGCATCCCAAAAGCGCCGCTGGCAGCGTAACCCGCTTTGGGCGCAAAAAAGCCTACCGTGCTGTATCCCCAATAATTGACGTGCATTTCGCCTGTGATGGGGTTGGGGCGATAATATTCAAATTCATCAAATTCAAAAATTGGCATCAGTTCAACACAATTAACGCCCAACGCTTTTAAATAGGGAATTTTTTCTACCATCCCCGCATAAGTGCCACGATACTTGACGCCGGATGCGGGATGCTGTGTGAAACCACGCACATGCATCTCATAAATGACCAGTTCTTCCAGCGGAATTTCTAAGGGATGATCGCCTTCCCAATCAAAATCTTCATAGATGAGCCGGGCGCGATGCGGATAAATTTCACCATTGCCGCGCCGATTCAGCCACACATCTTGCCCACCGATGGCTTTGGCGTAGGGGTCAAGCAGAATTTTGGTGGGGTCAAAGCGGTGTCCTTGATGGGGCTGCCATACGCCATCCATGCGAAAACCATATTCTGTTTCTTCGCTATCCAGCCCAAAGACAATCATTGTCCACACATTGCCAATGCGAAAATGATTGGGGAAGGGGATTTCGATATAGGGTTCAGGTTCGCCGCGCCGGAATAAGACCAGCGTGCAGTGCGTGGCATGTTGTGAATACACCGAG
>JALHOR010000142.1 GCA_022842885.1 Anaerolineae bacterium | reverse complement strand
ACAAGTACGGGCGGCGGCAGAACGTGGCTTGCCCATGCTCATTGAAAAACCCTTGGCACTGAATTTAGACGAAGCCGCGCAGTTAGTGAACATTGCCGATGCTGCTAATGTGCCGCTGATGGTCGGCTTGAATTTTCGTTATTTGGGCGTCACCCAAGCCACAATGCAATTATTGGCAGAGGAGCGCGTGGGCAAGCCCGAATTTGCCCGCTTTACGTATGAACGCTGGCGCGATGGCAACCGCCCTGACCTGAATAAATACCCGCTGACGATGGATCAGCCGATGCTTTGGGAGCAATCCATCCATCATTTTGATTTGCTGCGCTTTGTTTACCAGACCAATCCTGTTTTGGTGCAAGCACAAACTTGGAATCCTTCCTGGAGTATGTACGCCAGTGATACCAATGTTGCCGCCTTATTCACGTTTGAAAATGGCATGGTCGTGAATTATCAAGGCACTTGGCAAAGTGGCTGGGCAGAACCGCGCTTTGAATGGCGCACCGATTGCAGCAACGGCGTTCTGTCGCAGCAGCATCAATTTGGCGACCTCTTTTATGCCGGAAAGTTTGAAACACAACTTACCCCGGTGACGCTGCCCCCCCATGAACAATGGATTACCGAAACGGCGGGGTTGCTTGATGCTTTTGTGGATACTGTGGTTGAAGGACAACCACTGCAATGCGGCGGCAGCGACCATCTGCTTTCTTTGGCAATGGTGCAAGCCTGTATCCTATCCAGCCGCGAAGACCGTTGTGTCTCCATTGCTGAGATACTGCCCTAGCGTATCAGCACACCTTTTATAAGGAAGACTCTAGCGTGCGCGATATGCCCAAGTAGGTCGCAATGGGGGTTACAGCCCAGTTTTGTATTCGAGTTTTTTACAGGAGTTTTAAAGTATGGTACGTAAATTGTCATTTTTGCTCATTGTGGTGCTGCTGATGACGGCAGTGATGCCCTCACTCTTGAGCGCCCAAACCCCCGATGATACCACGCTGGTCATTGCCCAGAGCGTGGATGTCGCCGGGTTAGAACCGGCTTCGGTCAATTCCCGCGCCGAAGCGAATATTTTCTTCCATGTCTTTGCGACATTGTTTGAAATTGCTGATGATGGTTCATTATCTCCCTATCTAGCAACTGCTTATAGCATTTCCGAAGATGGCAAGGAATGGACATTCACCTTGAATGAAGGCTTGACTTGCCATGATGGTGAAGCCTTAACCGCCGAAGATGTGGCATACAGTTTTGACCGCGCCTTTGACCCTGCCAACGCTTTCACAGGTAACACTGCTGGTTTTGTGTTCCCCAGCATTGGTTTCCAAGGCACGCGCGTGGAAGATGATTTGAATGTCACCATCATCACCGATCGCCGTCAATCGGAAAATAATCGTTTGGCGTTGATTTCCGAAGTGTATATTCATTGCAAAGATTCATATGCTGCGATGACGCTGGAAGAAGCCGCCCAGAACCCCATCGGCTCGGGCCCGTATCGGTTGGTGGAATGGGTACCGGATGACTATATTCTGTTGGAAGCTGTTGAAGGTTACACCCTGCGCGAAACCGCTTTCAAAACCCACTATTGGCGCGTGATTCCTGAAGCCTCCACCCGCGTTGCTGAACTCATTGCCGGCAATGTAGATGTGATTGCTAACGTCCCGCCGGATCAACAAGCCGCGATTGATACATCGGGTGTCGCCACAGTGCAAGCTGTCGCTGGTACTCGCCGCATTTACGTCGGTTTCCAATTTGGCGAAAATTTTGCCGATGCCCCCGGTTATGAAGCCCTGCAAAAGACCGAAGTTCGCGTGGCATTGCAATATGCAGTCGATGTTCCTACTATCTGCGCGACTCTGCTGGGGACGCAGTGTGAACGTGCTTCCAGCATGGTCAACCCGCCCAACAATAACCCCGATTTAGCCCCGTATCCCTATGACCCGGCAAAAGCGGAAGAACTGCTCGATGCTGCTGGTTATCCGCGTAATGCTGACGGCGTGCGTTTTGAAACCGTGTTGATGGGCCCGCGTGGTCGTTATTTGAACGATGCCAATGTTGTTCAAGCTATCGGTCAATACCTCAGCGATGTGGGCGTCAAAACCACGGTGGACATCCGTGAATGGGCGGACTATCGGCAGTTGGTTGGTCCCAAAGAAGTGGGTCCGATGTTCTTCTTGGGTACAGGTGGCGGTACTTGGAGTGCTTTGTACGATATGACCGACCTCAGTTCCCCGACTGCCGGCACCAACTATACCAACTGGCAGAACGAAGACTGGTTCGCGCTGTGGAATACGTTGGGTGATGTCACCAGCCCAGAAGAAGAACGTGAGAAGATTAACGCATTGTTGGACATCTTCTACAATGACCCGCCTTGGCTGCTGCTGTACTTCCAACCCGATTTCTATGGTGTCAGCAACCGTCTGGATTGGACGGCACGCCGCGATGAATGGATTGTGATTTACAACGCTAAACTGAAGTAAGCAACAAAATTTCAAATCGTTTTTTTCTTATCCCCACCCCTAAATCCCCTCTTTGCGAAGCGGGGGAGGGGATAAAAATGTATTCGGATTTTGCGGCAGATTTTCTTTCGGGATGACACATCGGTCATCCCCTACGAATAATCTTGCTGGTAGGGGCGAACCTGCGTGTTCGCCCATATTTCCTGAAATTTTTTGTATGGCAATCGTTGATACAAAAACGGTTGCCATACCCACATGATGCCGTCCATTGGTCAAATAGAAACGATACACATGGGCAAATATATTCTGCGGCGCGTTTTGCAATCCTTTATTGTGATTCTGGGCGTTACGCTGCTTTCATTCCTGACTATTCATCTGTCTGGCGATCCCACTTATTTATTTGTGAGTGAACGCGCCAGCGAACAAGAAATTATTGAAACCCGCGCCAAATTGGGCTTTGACCGCCCATTGCCGGAGCAGTATTTGACGTTCTTGGGCAAATTGGTTCAAGGCGATTTTGGCAATTCGCTGCGCTCTCGCAAGCCAGCGATAGAGTTGGTGTTGGAGCGTTTGCCGGCGACATTGGAATTGACGTTTTGTGCGATGATTTTCTCCATCACGCTGGCGCTGCCCATTGGCATTATCAGTGCTATCCGGCGGGGTACCCCGGTGGATGGCGGCGTGATGCTGTTGGCGATGTTTGGTCAATCCATGCCCAGTTTTTGGCTGGGGATTATGCTGCTGTTGTTCGTGGGTTTGCAACTGCGCTGGTTGCCAATTTCCGGGCATGAGCCGATATTGAGTGTGATGCTGGAAGGCAATGTGGGCGGAGCAATTACGGCTTTACCAGAAGCAATTCGTTATTTGATTTTACCTTCGATTACGATTGGGGTATTTTCGCTCTCGCGTAATGCCCGTTTGATACGGTCGTCTATGTTAGAAGTTTTGAATCAGGATTATATCGTCACTGCCCGCAGCAAAGGCTTAAATCAGCGCGGAGTCATCTTCAAACATGCGCTGAAAAATGCCATGCTGCCAGTGGTCACGTTACTCGGCTTGGAATTTGGCTTTTTATTAAGTGGTGTCGTCGTGACGGAAACCGTGTTTTCTTGGCCCGGGGTAGGGCGGTTGGTGTTTAATGCTATCACCCAACGCGATATTCCGGTGGTGCAAGCGGCGGTTGTCACCTTCTCGTTTATGTTTGTGCTGCTTAATTTGTTGGTGGATATTCTTTATGTACAACTTGACCCTCGCATTCGGTTAAGTTAGCCGGAAGGCGTAATGTGATGACCCAAACACCTGTGACGACGCTGCAAATTGACCAATTGGCACCGCAATACTCAGAATGGCGTCGCGCCCGTGACAGCCTTGTGAAAGCGCGTTTCCCCATTTTGGCGCTGATTATCTTGGGACTTCTGGTATTTTTAACGATTTTTGGTCCCGCCATTGCGCCCAAAGACCCCAATCGCCAAACCTTAGTGGATCGCCTACTGGCACCGCTGCAACCGAATACCCAAGGTCAAGTTATCTATGTTTTGGGCAGCGATGTGATGGGGCGTGATGTGTTATCGCGCATCATTTACGGCGCACGAGTCTCGCTGCTGGTTGGGTTGGCAGCGGTAATGATTGGCGGTGCGTTAGGAACCTCTTTAGGCGTGATTGCGGGTTATTTTGGCGGTTATATTGATGACATCATTATGCGGATTGCCGATATTCAATTGGCATTCCCGTTTATTTTGCTGACGATTATGGTGCTGGTGGTGCTGGGTCCCGGCGTACTCAATCTGGTGGTGGTGTTGGGCGTGGCGCAGTGGGTGACGTATGCTCGTATTGCGCGGGGACAAACCATCTCTGTCCGTGCCAAAGAATATGTGGAAGCTGCCCGCAGCATGGGCGCGAGCCATCTTGAAATTGTGGTTCGGGCAATTCTGCCGAATATCGTGTCGCCGTTGATTGTGATTGCATCTTTTAACGTTGCCAGCGTGATTTTATCAGAAGCCACTTTATCGTATTTGGGCTTGGGTGTGCCGGAAGATGTACCGACGTGGGGCAAAATCCTTGCCGAAAGCCGCGACCAATTATTGGCGGGCAAATGGTGGCTGGCGGTCTTCCCCGGCGTTGCCATCATGCTGACGGTATTATCGCTCAATATTTTGGGCGATTGGTTGCGTGATTTTCTCGACCCGCGTTTGCGTGGTAATCGTTAGTCATAAGTCCCAAGTCCTTAGTCCCTAGTAGCAGTATCGTTGGTTGGATAGGTGTCAACGCGAGATTTATCAAAAATAAGAAATCATTTCAAAATCGGGCATGATGACGCAATTTAATAAAATAATCAGGTTATGTGTAGGGGCGACCCTACGTGGTCGCCCACTGGCAGGAGCGCACATAGGCGCTCCCCCTACAGTTGCCGAATTTAATTTTTAATTTGCATTATCACACCCCTATACCATGCCGTTTTGGTAGGGGTTTGGCGTGCCAAACCCAAAAATACTTCTTAAATTGAATGATTGGTTTTGCGTTACTTTGCAATTTTATATCTAAAAATGAAAGATAAATACCAACCGTGACCACTCCGTTTATTGGCATCCAAATTGGTGCCATCAGTTTTATAGATGAAGGTGTCGAAGCTGTTCTCGACGTATTGCAAGAACGCGCTGGCATCAATGCCTTGTTGATTTCGGCGCTGTCGTGGAGTCGTGGCAATGCTGGGCGTGCCGCCTATGGTTTTCCCGATCATGGTGTGCAAGAGCCGGATAATTTGCGCGGTGGCGCGTTTTATCAGCCTAATTCTGTTTATTATGGCGCAACTGACCACAAGCATTTTATCGCGCCTGACGAACTCTATGCGGGCTTTGATACGCTGGCAGATGTGATTCCGGCAGCACAAAAGCGCGGCATGAAGGTCTATACCTATTATTGCGAAACCTCCAGTTCGGCAATTCGGCATATTTGGCAACCGGGTTTTCATCAGATGCTTGACCGTGACCATTGGGGCAAAGTTGCTACGCGCCCATCGCTGCTGAATCCGCATTATCGCGCTTGGTGGCGCAGTGTCATTGATGATTGGTTCAGCAATCATGACCTCACGGGCATGTTATGGGGCATTGAGCGCCAAAGCCCACTGATGGATATTTTCCGGGCGGATAGCAGCACCGGTTTTGATGAATATTTTGTCGCGGAAGGGCGGGCGCGGGGCATTAATGTCCCGCGAGCAATTGAAGGGTATCGCCAGATTGATCAATTTTTGGCATCAGTTCGGCAAGGGGAACGCCCGCGTGAAGGCGTCTTCGTCATGCTGCTCCGTCATTTGCTGCATCACCCAGAAGTGCTGATGTGGGAAAAAATGTGGCTGGACGCCCATCAGGCACTTTATCATGAAATTGCGGGCATGATTAAATTTTCTGACCCCAAACACGAAGTCGGCTTAGGCATTTGGCAAGTGATTAATACTTACAATCCGTACCTCAAGGCGCAATATGACCAGAGCGATTATGCGACTGTCGCGGATTGGCTGAAACCGGTTTTGTATCACACACCTGCTGGAGCGCGTTTCGCCAATTTTGCTGAAAGCTGGCAAAAAGGCGTTTTAGCGGATGCTTCGCCGGATGGGGCGTATGCGGCGTTAGCAAATATTCTGCAATTGGATGAATTTATCGCGCCGCGTGATGCCGCACCGATGGCTGGCTTCAAACCCGAATATGTTAAAACGTGGACACAAAATCTCATCGCTGATACGGGCGGCAAGTGCAAAGTGTATCCCGGTATTGGCGTGGGCGTGGGCGATGGTGGCACGAGCAAACCGATTACGCCTGATGAAGTCAAACAGGGCATTCATGCTGCGTTTGAAGGTGGCGCACATGGTATTCTCGTCTCACGCAATTATTCCGAAGCCGAACTCCAGAATATGGATGCGGTGGGGGATGCCTTAAAAGAACGCGGGATTCTTTAGAGTGCGAAGTGCTGAGTTAAAAACAGTGAAGCTAAGAGCCAAAAGCTAACAGCTAAATAGAAAGAAACCCTATGACCATCAAAGCCGCTGTGATTGGGGCAAGTTTTGCTAAAGCCGCTTACTTGCCTGCGCTAAAAACGATAGCTGATGTTGAAATTGTGGCGGTCAGCAGCGCCCGTATGGAAAGCGCCCAAAATGCCGCCGATAGTTTTGGCGTGCCACATGCCTATGATGATTGGCGTGTCATGCTGGATAACCATGACTTGGATTTAGTCGGGATTGCCACGCCCACGATTTATCATGCGCCGATGGCATTGGCAGCATTAGAGCGTGGCGCTCATGTGATTTGTGAAAAGCCCATGGCAATGAACACCGATGAAGCGCGGCACATGCTGGAAAAAGCTGAGTCATTGAAACGGGTACATCTCATCGGGCATGAATTACGGTTTAACCCCAATCGGCGCAAAATTCGCCAATTGATTGCCGAAGGCGCGATTGGGCAAGTGCGGCATGTGAATATTGTCAATATCAGCGGCACATGGGGCGACCCGGCATCACGTCCGGCAGGTGATTGGTGGTCACTGGAAGACCAAGGCGGCGGGCGTTTGGGGGCGAATGGCTCACATCAGATTGATTTATTGCGCTTCTGGTTGGGTGATGTTGGCGCGGTCAGTGGGCAAATTGCCACGATGGTGGCGCAGCGCCAGGATAAATCCACTGGTGAAGCCTGGACAGCCACCGCCGATGACCAGACCAGTTTTACGCTGGAAATGCAGAATGGCGCGTTGGCAAGCGTGTTTCTGAGTGGCGCAGCCCGGCATAACATCGGCAATTCTACGATGATTTTTGGCAGCGAAGGCACGATAAAATTAGCCGACGCCGATGAAAAGCTGCTCGTTGCCCGCGCTGGCGAAGATTTTGCCGATATGAGCGAAACTGACGCGAATGCCAATATGCCGGGTATTGGCAAAGGCATCTGGAATGTGTCATTTGTCGGACTCATCACAGAAGCGACGGCTGCCATCCGAGAAGCACGGGCAACCCAAGCCGGCGCGACTTTCGCGGATGGTGTGCAATGCCAAATGGTGATGGATGCCGTGCGCCAATCGTCACAAGAACGACGCTGGATACAACTTTGATTGAATTTTTAGCCCTCACCCTAAATCCCTCTCCCAGGGGGAGAGGGACTTTACATTCTACTTGTTTTTGCACCCCTTCTCCTTTGGGAGAAGGGGCAGGGGATGAGGGCTAAGTCGTTAGGTTATTTTTCGCCTTCATAAGGAACAATGCATTATGGATTATCAGCAATTTTTTTCGCAACGTGCCAAACAATTACACGGTTCGCTCGGCAGACAAACCTCTGTTCCCATTCCGGGCTTGATTAATTTGGGCAGCGGCACGCCCGATTTTTTGCCGCCGCAGTTCGTGTTTGATGCCATGCAAAAGGCACTCAGCGAAGGCAAAATTCAATATACGGCATGGACAGGCATTCCTGAATTACGCGCTGCCATCGTTGAAAAACTCAAAACTGAGAACAACATTCAAGCCACTGTGGATGAAATCGTTGTCACATCGGGCGCACAAGAGGCATTGATGGTGACGCTGATGGCGTTATTGGATGCGGGCGACGAAGTGCTAACGCCATCCCCCAATTATGATGAATACACCCGCGATGCCAGTATCTTAGGCGCGACCCTTGTGCCAGTTCCCACCACCATCGAGACGAATTTCACGATTACGGCGGCGGCATTGGAAGCGGCGATTACGCCCAAAACGCGGGCTTTGATTGTTGTCACGCCGAATAATCCCACAGGCACAGTGTTACCCGAACAAACGCTGCGTGACATTGCTGAATTGGCACAGCGCCGCAATTTGTTGGTTATCAGCGATGAAATTTACGAATACTACACGTTTGATGGTCACAAGCATGTCAGCATGGCATCACTGCCCGGCATGAAAGAACGCACGATTACGATTAACAGCTTCTCCAAAAGTTTTGCTATGACCGGAATGCGTTTGGGGTATATTGTTGCGCCCACACCGCTGGTCGAAGCCATGCTGCCGTTTCATCATGCGATGATGATTTGTGCCAATGTTGTTACCCAATATGGCGGCTTGGCAGTGCTGAGTCAGCCACGCGATTGGTTCAAAACGCAATTGGCAGAATATGACCGTCGCCGCCGCTTGTGGCTGCAAACATTGGATGCGATTCCGTTGCCATATAGCGAACCGCAGGGGGCATATTATGTTTTCATTGATATTCGTCCCACCGGTCTCACTAGCGCCCAATTTGTTGCCCGCGCCCGTGAAGAAGCCCGGCTCGTTTTTCAACCGGGAACAATTGGGGGTGGGGCAGGTGAAGGTTTTATTCGCGGGGCGCTCACCAAAGGCTCACCAGAATTTGAAGAAGGCTTAGAGCGTTTCGCAACTTTCGTGCGCGGCTTGTTATAAAAAGCAATTGAACCACAGAGACACAGAGGTCACGGAGATTTCACAGAGAAAATTTGTAACTACTATCCCCTGTGTAGAGGGGGAGGCATGACTCAACGCGGGGGTTAAAGTCCCTCTCCTGTGGGAGAGGGATTTAGGGTGAGGGCTAAAAACAACTTGCTTAGTTACTAAAAAATCATCTAATTTCTTTGCCTCTTCGCGGTTAATTTTTTGCGGTTCAAGATAACAAAAAAGGAAAAACACTTGGAAACATTAACAGGTAAAACCGCGATATTGACCGGCGCGGCGCAAGGCTTGGGATATGCCATTGCTCATGTGTATGCGCGGGAAGGGCTGCGCTTGGTGCTGATGGATGTGTTGGCAGATAAATTGCAGCAGGTGGCAGACGAACTAACGGCAAGTGGCGCAGAGTGTTTGCCCATCGTCGTAGATTTATCTTCGGCTGAAGATACCCAACGCGCAATCCACTTGGCATTAGCGCAATTCGGAACGCCGCGCGTGGTGGTGCATAATGCGGCGCTGCTGAAAGAACGCTCGATGCAAGAGATTGAATTGGCACAGTGGCAGCGCGAAATGAACATCATTTTGCAAGCCGCGTTTATCTTGTCGAAAGCTGTTTGGCAGCCGATGATAGACGCGGGCGGCGGCAGCCTTGTGTATTTGTCGTCGGGGTCGGGCATCAAAGGCTTCCTGAAAGAAGTGGCATATTGCCCCGGCAAACATGGGCAAGAGGGCTTGATGAAAGTTCTGGCGATGGAAGGCGAACCATTCAATATTGCCGTGAATACCATCACCCCCGGCGCACCCATCAACACGCCCATGTCTGCTGAAAATTATAACGATGACCTCAAGCAAAAGTGGGTAGACCCGCTGTTATTGACGCCCGCCTTCGTGCAATTGGCGAAATTGACGGCACAAGATGGCATCACCGGTCAGCGATTAAATGCGTGGGAAATGTCGCAAGCGTAGATAAAAGTTAAAAGTATAAAGTTAAAAGCAGTCTGCAAAATGATCATTTTCTGAACCAATTTGTGGGCGCAAGTTACCAAAACGCCACAAAATCGTTTAACAAATCTCAGTGTTCTCTGTGCCTCTGTGGTGAGGCATGTTTGCTTTTCTTGGCGCTTTGGGGGTTCATTAAAACGTAACAAAATTCAAATTTGCTTTTTGCAAAATGCCGCGTTATAGTTGTGGCATCTAATAAGTGAAATGGGCGCACCCTTTAAAAGAGTACGCCCAATCCACAACATTAAATTTTCGAGAGAAAATGTTGTGGTGATTCTAACTGACAGGCACGAGTCTGTACAGGATATAGCAGATTTTCATCGCATTCAGCGGTGTGAAGTCGGTGTTTATTTTCTATTTTTCTTCAGGGAGGTGTTTATGCGGCATCGGGTGTATTTTGTGTTGGGCATGTTGACGGGCGCAATTGGGGTGTATCTGCTGGTGCAAAAATCATTGGCAGAAGTGGCACGCATCCGCCGTAGCGATGCCGCCGCCAAAGAAGCTCTTGAGAGCTACGCCGAAGAACACGCAGCGCGGGATGCACGGCTCACCCCAGAGAAGCGCATTCAGTTGGAAATCATGAAGCAAGAATATCGGATGGAGGCTCTTGAAAATATTGAACGACGTAAACGGGCAAAAGAGGAGAAAAAACGCAATGCGAAAGACGGAGATTGACGCCGCTATCCGCAAAATCACGGAATGGTTGGAAGAAAACCCGATAGAACTTACGGAGATAGAGCAGCAGCGTCTAAAAGATATTCGGGACGATTTGTTGTTTGGCAAGCTGGAGTATGAAGATTTGCTGCTGGATGCGGAACTGCGCGGCATTCGCAATCCATCATTTCCGGGGGATTTAATTGGTTGGTTGGACGATGATTTTGGTTTAGGCATTTATGGCATTGAGGAAGATGACGACGAAGACGACAATACCGCCAAGAACAATTAACTAATTGAGGGGAATAACCCGCACTCCCATAGTTTTCGCAGACTCAGAGTGCGGATTTTCCAAAGCAGCGGGGCAGTCATAGACTGTCCCCAACTTTCCTTAACAGCATGATACCTGATGATTGAAGTTGTGTTGACACTCGATTTGCCTGCTGGCGTTACATCCCGTCGTCAGCGGGCAATGGGTTAGCTTGGCAACTTCTGAAACACAGTTACTATCTCTGGCAGGACAATACAATCCCTAAATGACTATAGTTTTTTGTTAGCCAAAACATTTCTTATAGCATCATGTACTTGTTCCTTATCAAAATGATATGGTTTAGAAACAAAAAATCTGACCCCCAATAACATCACCTGTTGTATCCATGCAGGATCGAAGTTAGCAGTCGATGCTATAAATCCGCTTGATGGACAAATTTCTAATAATGCTTTTAATAAAGTGATGCCGCCTATATCTACATCGGTATCAACAATAATAATATCTGGTTTAAGATCGCCACACTTTGCCAAAGCATCTTTTCCAGAGTAAAATTGTGCTACAATTTCAAAATCTGGATATTCTGCAATTGCAATGGGTAGAGTATTACTAACTTTAACATCGCTGCAAATCCCAACAATAGTTATTTTCTCTTCAAGAAATTGTTCATAATTCTCGTTCATTATCCACCTCACAAAAACACTTGCATTTATTTTAGCATGAATATGGTTCGTGTATCTCCTGTGCCGTGAAGTAGAGATCTATGAAAATGGGGAACTCAAACGCACCATAGGTATAGACGATACGATGGATGGTGGCTCAGTGCTGCCGGGTTTTACACTGGTGGTTAAGGTGATTTTTTGAGGGTGGTTTATGCTCAGTCATCTCGCCAGAAACTAAAGTTTCCGGCTGCCAAAAAGCCAAGTCTGCTAAAGAGACTGTTTCAAAAACTCCTGAATCGCAGTCGCAAGGGGCGATAGTGCGTTTGGTTTTTTTTCAGAACCACGACTCTAGTCTAGGGCGACACTAGCATTATATCTTATCGTCAGTGGGCAATGGGTTGGCAATTTCTGAGACGCGGTTGCTATCTCTAGCAGGACAATACAACCTCTAAACGACTATAGTTTTTTGATAGCCAAAACATTTCTTATAGCATCATGTACTTGTTCCTTATCAAAATGATATGGTTTAGAAACAAAAAATCTGACCCCCAACAATACTACCTGTTGTATCCATGCAGGATCGAAGTTAGCAGTCGATGCTATAAATCCGCTTGATGGACAAATTTCTAATAATGCTTTTAATAAAGCAATACTGCCCATGTCGTTAATATAAGTGTCAACAATAATAATATCCGATTTAAGATCGCCACACTTTGCTAAAGCATCTTTTCCAGAGTAAAATTGTGCTACAATTTGAAAGTCTGGATATTCTGCAATTGCAATGGGTAGAGTATTACTAATCTTAACATCGCTGCAAATCCCAACAATAGTTATTTTATCTTCAAAAAATTGTTCATGATCCTCATTATCCACCTCAC
>JALHOR010000141.1 GCA_022842885.1 Anaerolineae bacterium | reverse complement strand
CGCTCTTCAGATCTCGAAAAAGATTGACCATTTTTTGTCGGTTGTGTGACAATGGCACAACCGACAACCTTTGCCCAAAAGTTAGAAAATTCATATCAAAAAATCCGGTGGCAAGCCGTATAGCGATAGTCATTTAAGGCACTTCGTTATATGATAACGTTAGCCTGTGAATCAGGGTCAATCTTTGTTTGCTACTGGATAACATCATAATGAGCGAAAATATCAGTACAGCCCCGCGCATCCTACGCGGGTATGAACTGCGCGAAAAATTGGGCGAAGGCGGCTTCGGCGCGGTGTATCGTGCTTATCAACCGGTCATAGACCGCGAAGTGGCGATTAAAGTCATCTTGCCCGAACACGCCAATCAACCAGAATTTATCCGTAATTTTGAGACGGAAGCTCGTTATATTGCCCGCCTAGAACACCCGCATATCGTGCCATTGTTCGACTATTGGCGTGACCCCGACGGAGCATATTTGGTCATGCGGCTCATTCGCGGTGGCAGTTTGCGAAAAGTGATTGATACGCGCAACCTGACACTGATGGAAATCGGGCAAATGTTAGAGCAAATTAGCGGGGCGTTGTCCGTAGCCCATCGCAACCGCGTGATTCACCGCGATTTAAAACCGGATAATCTACTCATTGATGATGATGGCAACGCTTATTTAACGGATTTTGGCATCGCCCGCACGATTGAAATGGGCGGTGAAGATACTGATATCGGCATTTCTGGCTCTATCGCTTATATTTCGCCCGAACAACTGCGCGGCGAAGTGCCAACCCCCCAAATGGATATTTATAGCTTGGGCGTCATGCTCCATGAGATGGTCTCTGGCAAACACCCTTTCAGTGGCAATACCCCCACCGAGATGGTCTTTAAGCACCTGACGGAACCGCTACCGAATTTATTGGATATTATTGAAGATTTGCCCGGCAAACTGGAAGATGTCGTCCAGAAAGCCACTGCCAAAGACCCGGCAGAACGCTATGGCGATGTCCGCGAACTCGCGGCGGCATATCGCCAAGCCATCACCGCCAAAACAGACACGACCGAAGTCTGGGTCGTAGACGAAACCGACATCATCAATCCCTATAAAGGCTTACGCCCCTTTGATGAAACTGATGCCAATGATTTTTACGGGCGCGAGGCGCTCATTGATCATTTGATAAAACGCTTGCAAGATGATGTAACCAAAAATTTCTTAGCCATTATTGGTCCCAGCGGCAGCGGCAAATCTAGCGTCGTCCGGGCGGGGTTGATTCCTGCATTGCGCCGGGATGAACTGCCCGGTTCTGAAGATTGGTTCATCGTCAGCATGATTCCGGGCGATAATCCGGTGCAAAATTTAGCAGAAGCCTTGTTGAAAGTAGCAGTCGCGCCACCCGCCAATCTGACCGAACAATTGCAAGCTGATTCGCGGGCGTTGGATTGGGCGGTGAACACCATTTTGGGCAATGCGCCGGGTGATTTGGTGCTGGTGATTGACCAATTTGAGGAAGTGTTTACGCAAGTTATCAACGAAGCAGCACGGACGCATTTTCTGGATTTACTGCGCCATGCCGTGATGACAAAGAAAAGTCGCTTGCGCGTCATCCTGACAATGCGAGCCGATTTTATTGACCGCCCGCTGCAATATCCTGATTTTGGCGGCTTGTTGCGAAATCGCGTGGAATTTATCCTGCCGATGAGTCCGCAGGAAATTGAACAAGCCATTACTGCCCCGGCGTATCGCGTGGGGTTGCAAGTAGACAGCAATTTGATTGCGGCGATTGTTGCCGATGTGAGCGAAGAACCCGGCGCACTGCCCTTATTGCAATATGCGCTCACCGAACTGTATGAACGGCGCGAAGGGCGTTTTCTGACGTTGATGGCGTATAAAGCCATTGGCGGCGTGACCGGGGCGCTGGCAAAACGTGCTGAAGAAGTGTATGCATCGTTGCTCGCGCCAGAAAAAATCATCGCTCGCCAAATTTTCTTACGTTTGGTCACGCCCGGCGAAGGCACTGGCGATACCCGCCGTCGCGCCCGCCATACCGAACTGGCTTCGATTATTGCGGATACCAGCACCATGCAAACCGTGCTGGATGCCTTTGGCAAATATCGCTT
The DNA here is from genome assembly GCA_022842885.1 of Anaerolineae bacterium. Taxonomy (GTDB): domain Bacteria; phylum Chloroflexota; class Anaerolineae; order Aggregatilineales; family Phototrophicaceae; genus JALHOR01. The sequence goes on along the minus strand of JALHOR010000141.1, from coordinate 10,715 downwards.
GCTGACTTTTGATATTGACCCGGAAACTCGTGAACCCCTCGTTGAAGTGGCGCATGAAGCACTCCTGCGCGAGTGGTTGCAACTGCGCGATTGGATTAACAAGAGCCGCGATGATTTGCGCTTGCAGCGGGCATTATCCGCCGCCGCCGCCGATTGGCATAAAGCCGGGCGCGATACCAGTTATTTGCTGAGTGGCACACGCTTATCCCAGTACGAAGAATGGGCAGACTCATCGAATTTTGCGCTGACGCCGGAAGAACGCGATTATCTCACGGTCAGCATCCAAGACCGCGAAGAACGCCGCCGCAAAGACGAAGCCCGTAAAGCCTATGAAGAAGAACTCGAAAAACGGTCAGTGAATCGCTTGCGTTATTTAGTGGCGGTGCTGGCAGTGGCGGTTTTAGGTGCGTTAGGGCTGTCGGCATTCGCCGTTACCCAAAGCCAAGTCGCCCAAAACAATGCCGCTACCGCCGTTGTCGCCCAAGATGAAGCAGTGGCACAAGCCGAAATTGCTGTCACCCAAGCGGCTATCGCTGCTCAAAATGCGGCTACAGCAACTGTCGCGCAAGGCGAAGCCCTTAACGAAGCCGCCAATGCTGGCACTCAAGCGGCGATTGCTGCCAATAACGCAGCAACGGCAACTTTTGCTCAAGGCGAAGCGATTGCCCAAGCTGCCATTGCCGAAACGCAGGCAAATATCGCCGCCCAAAATGCCGCCAATGCCGAAACGCAAGCCGCTATCGCTGCTGAAAACGCTGCTACCGCCACTATCGCCCAAGGTGAGGCGGTTGTTCAGGCAGAAATTGCCGAAACACAAGCCGCTATCGCTGCCCAAAATGCCGCCACTGCCACCGTCGCTCAGGGTGAAGCCATTGCCCAAGCCGCCAACGCGGAAACACAAGCCGCGATTGCCGAAACGCAAGCCGCTATCGCTGCTCAAAATGCCGCCACTGCCACTATCGCCCAAGGGGAGGCAGTTGTTCAGGCAGAAATTGCCGAAACGCAAGCCGCTATCGCTGCCCAAAATGCCGCCACTGCCACTATCGCCCAAGGGCAAGCCGAAATCAGTGCCTTGCAAGCGCGGGCATTGGCATTGGCAAGCGGGGCGCAGCAAGCTATCAGCAACAGCCAACCCGATACAGCGTTGGCACTGGCACTGGCAGGTTATGAGATTGACCCCATTTCCGAAGTGGTCTGGCGCAGCGTGTTTGATGCCGCTACTTTTTCATGGATTCGCCATCGGTTTCAGGGGCATACGTCGGTGCTGGAAGGCGTTGCTTTCAGCCCAGATGGTCAAACCGCCGCCTCTGCATCGTGGGATGATACGATTCGCATTTGGGATTTGACGACTGGCACAACTACCCATGTCCTGACGGGGCATCAAAATGATGTCAACGAAATTGTATTCAGCCCGGATGGGCGGCAAATTTTTTCTGCCTCATATGATGGCACGGTGAAAATTTGGGATGTGGCTACCGGGGAACTCATTGGCACACTGAATGCTGATGAATTTGCCGTGCGGTCATTGGATATTAGCCCAGATGGGACATTGCTTGCCAACGGCGGTAACGATACCACCATCAAAATTTGGGATGCCAGCAGCGGTGAACTCATTTACACGCTGGAAGGACATTTTTGGGAAGTAAACGCCGTTGCGTTCAGCCCCGATAGCACGCTTTTAGCCTCCGGTTCAGGTGATTTGACGGTGAAAATTTGGGATGTTGCCAGTGGCACGCTGATTCGCACATTAGAGGGACATTCAGGCTTGGTACAGGATGTTGCCTTTAGTCCGCAAGGCAATCTGCTCATTTCCGGCGCAGATGACCGCACCTTGCGTTTATGGGATGTAGGCAGCGGCGCATTACTTAGAACATTTACGGGGGGGCATACCGACGCCATTAAAGCGGTTGCCTTCAACCCGGATGGCAATACAGTTTTATCCGGCGGGCAAGATTCAACATTAGTCCTGTGGGATGTGGTCACAGGCGGTTTGCTGCGGCGCATGACCGGACATACCAACACCGTGTTTGATATTGCCTTTAGCCCCGATGGTCGGGCGGCGCTCTCCGCAGGCAGCGATAACCAATTGATTTTATGGGATACTGGCACGGAAGAAATTCTCAAGCGCCTGCCGGGACATACCAATAATGTCAACACCATCGCCATTAGCCCCGATGGTCGTTATGCCCTATCCGGGTCAAACGATACGACCATGATTCTGTGGGATATTGCCAGCGGGCAAGTCGTCCGCAATTTTGAGGGGCAATACGAAATCATCACCAGTGTTGTTTTCACGCCGGATGGCACGAAAGCTCTGTCTGGGTCGTATGGCTCGCAACTGGTGTTGTGGGATGTGGCGACTGGAACAGTGCTGCACGAATTTGAAATCCATAATGATGTAATTGACCATGTGGCAGTCAGCCGCGATGGTAGCTTGGCGGCAACAGCCTCTTTTGATAACACGGCAGTAATTTGGAATTTGCAAACGTTTGAAAAAGTACATACGCTCACCGGGCATACAGGCTTGGTTACGGGCGTTTCATTCAGCCCAGATGGTCGCCAAATTCTGACGGGCGCGACTGACCGCACGCTGCGCTTGTGGGATGTTGCCAGCGGCGAATTGGTGCGCGTCTTTAGTGGGCATACGGGCGGCGTCACAGGCGTCAGTTTCAGCCCGGATGGTACACTGGCGCTTTCCGGTTCGGAAGATACCACGCTCATCATTTGGGATGTTGCCACCGGTAGAGCCAGACACGTTTTACGTGGGCATCGCGGGGTAGCAGGCGGCATTTTTAGCCCGGATGGCGACTCCATTTTGTCGTACTCGTTTGATAGATCGCTCATCTTGTGGGACGCGGCTACCGGGCAACCGAAACGCCGTTTCCAAGGTCATAGTGCTGGCGTGGCAGATGTGGCATTTTTGCCCGATGGCGGACATGCCATTTCCGTCTCAGAAGATGATACGCTCATGCTGTGGCGCATCGAACCGTATATTGATGGACTGCTTGATTGGACGAAAAATAACCGCTTCATTCCATCGCTAACGTGTGACCAACGCGAAACATTTAATATTGAACCGCCGTGTGACCTACAAGCCACGCCCACCGCGCCGGCTGCCTTTGTCGCGTTTGTGCCACAAGCCGTCTCGCCGATGCCACCCACAGCGACCCAAGCGGCTGACCTGCCCGCCGTGGTCGAAAATACCTTATTGGCGCTCAATTTTTCACCAGAAAATGGGGCATTAGCAGCGCAGATTGATTCGACTTCGCTGCTGTTGCAAGACACCACCGCCGTTGTTGAGACGCGCTTTGTAGGTGGCACTTATCATAATTTTGTTGTCGGTGCTGATGTAACATGGGACACGGATGCGCTGCAACGCTGTGGTTTCACTTTCCGGCACACAGATTTTTCCAATTTTTATCTGGCGATGGTTGGCACAGATCAATATTTGCTGTTTGACCATCTGGTGAATGACCGTTGGGAAAATACCCGTTTCGTCGCTGATGAAAGCATCGGCATTAACGCCGGGGATAGCCATCGCATTGTGTTGGTTGCCATCAACGATACTTTCACATTCTATCTAAACGGACGCTATCTGGGACAATATCAGGATGCTACTCGTGCTGCCGGGCGCGTCGGTATTCGCTTAGATAACACCGATGCCGCCATCACGGCAGGCTGCACCTTTAGCGATGTGTGGCTGTGGGATTTTGGCGATAATGTGGTGCAAAGTCCCCCTGCCCCACCCGCGAATACCGTGCTGAAAGGTTTGGCGCTGGCGGGCATGTCGCCCGATAGCGGGTTTGTCGCGGCTACCAGCCTTGCCGAAGTGGTAGATTTGTCAGGTGAAAATGATGTGATTGAGTGGGAAACCCTCACTGGTAGTTATGTGGATTTTGTGGCGGGAACGACAATTTTGTGGGGACCCGGCGCAGCAGAAGACGAATGTGGGCTGCTTTTCCGCCAACTGGATAATGAAAATTTCCAGAATGTGACCATCACTCGGCAAGGCAATGTGGGTTTTACGGCGCTATTGAATAATGAATGGCAAACCTATACGGCGCTGGATGGAACGGCAGTTCGTATGGAAGCAGTTGCCCGCAATGATTTGATGCTGGTGGGCATTGGCAATACTTTCCAAGTATATCTGAATGGTGGTTTCGTGGGCGAATATCAGAGCGATCTTTTTGCTCAGGGCAGCGTTTCGGTCATGGCGACCACCTACGATGAAAGCGACGAAACGCATTGTACTTACTTGGATTCGTGGGTCTGGCAATTTTATGATAATCGTGTTCCGGCGGTGGTCACACCAACCCCCACCGCCGCCCCGCCGCCCAACAGTGTCGTCCTGAATATGCTGAATATGGTGGGGGTATCGCCCAATACTGGCTATTTGGCAGCCAACAAGCCGATAGCACGAGTCGATATGACGGGTGTGGATGATATGCTGCGCTGGGATTTTTTGCCCGGTGTCTATGCTAATTTTATTGTTGGCACGACCATCCAATGGGGACCCGGCGCGGAAGATGATGAGTGTGGGCTGCGCTTCCGCAGTGTGGATGCCATCAATTTCCATACCGTCGGCTTTGACCGCTTGGGCAATCTCTATTTCCAGCAAAAAATCAACGATGAATGGCAAAACCCAGTGGCGCTAGACAGCCGCAACGTCAACACGCAAGCCAATCAAACCAACCAATTTATTCTGGTGGGCAATGGCGATACATTTACGGCATTCATCAACGGCGTGAATGTTGGGCAATTCCAGAATGGGGATTTTGTGGAAGGTGGCGTCGCGCTGCTGGGCACAACCTACCAAAATAGCGATGAAACCTATTGCACCTTCACGGATACTTATCTGTGGTCACTTGACGAAGCCATCAGTGACCAAAACCGTGACCAGCAGCCCGCCCGGCGCTAGTTTGACATGAGGGCGTGGTGATTGCTGCACTCCGCCCTTGTTTTTAACAAATTCTTCAGTAGATATTGATGTCATCAACTCTCGTCGTAATCACGAACACATCTAAATCCACTAGAACCGTCAGAAAACTCCCGATATATAGGACTACGAAAATCCGCACGTAGCCAATTCGGATTGAAATATGGCGCTGCCCCTCCTCGAGTTACACCTTGACCACCCACATTACTGTCATCTTCATTTTCCTCATTATACGGGTATTCCATGAATAACGAACTAACCCATTCCCAGACATTCCCACTCATATCTAATGCCCCTACCCAAGAGGCATTATCCTCATAAGTCCCTACTTCAGCAGTCTTTCCACCGGAATTATTATCCCATACAACAATGTTTGGATCCCAATCATTGCCCCATGGATAAATAAAATTCTTAGGACCACGAGCAGCATATTCCCATTCTGCCTCAGTTGGAAGTCGTCCATCCCTTAGCTGACAAAAATCAAAGCCTCTTTCCATGTAATATTATCACGAGGGATATTATCTCCTACAGCAATACTACCCTGCTTTGCAATTCCCTCAAAACGCTCAAATTGAGCGTTAGTTACTTCGTACTTATCAATCCAAAAATATTTCTCGAAACAGATTTGGTGAACTGGTTGGGCATCATTAAAGTCAGAGCTTCCCATATTAAAACATGCTGGTGGTACTAGCACCATGGTTACGCCATCAAATTCTTCTTCTTGAATCATCCATTCCTCCGTGTATTCAACCTCACATACAGAATTAGATAAATCACATAGTTGAATACTTTTCCAAGGAGAAAGTATGTTTAAAACGCGAAAATTTCCCAATGTAGAGTCATACCAAAACACATCACTATTAGATACGACCTGATTTATTGTAGTATCGCCATCGCAACGCCCCGGAAGAATGGGTGTTACGTTAGAACGAAACAATCGCAAACAAATGGGAGTTTTTAAGTCACTTAATAACCCCTTAAAAACTTCAAATTCATTAAGATAATAAAATAAGGAGTTATCATCGTCTTGTACTTCAAATCCTAAGCCTTGAATTGATACTGATTGATTTCCAGGTATATGAATGGTCAACGAATCTTTATCACCTATTATTTCAATCTGTATTGGATCTTGTGAAAAAATACTCGGTATCCAGAATATAGCAATAACCGAGAATATTAAGAACAAACCTTTACGCATACCAAGTCCCCTTCAGTAGATGCTATCGGCACTTTGAAATAAATTCTTGAATCATCACTCTGCAAAAACTGGTAGAGCCATTACAAAGATAACTTGAGATAAATATATCCACTAAATTTCAAAATTACCATTAAATTTTCTTTACATTTATATTGCTGGAAAAATAAGGAGAGTAAATAAGGTAGAGATTCGATTTAGAGAATCAACAGTTAGATCACGCTGTTTTTTACTCTTGCGCTACGGATTGAAATGCACTTTCTAAAGGTAGTGTGTGGCAGCACAATTGACACTTTTATGCCGCTTCAACAAAAAAGCCTGTTATAATCGTTTCTATATGAATACAAGTCATAAGCTGAGTCCATAATGCCAACACCATCTATCGCCGAAATGCGAATCGCTATGTTGATTGATGGCGATAATGCCCAATACAGCTTGCTAGAGCCAATGCTAGAAGAAGCCAGTCGCTATGGTGCTATCACCATTCGCCGCGCTTATGGCGATTGGACAACCCCCAACCTAGCTGGCTGGCGACCCTTGATGCTGGCACATGCCATTCAGCCGATTCAGCAGTGGCGTTATACGACAGGCAAAAATGCCACTGATAGCGCCTTGATTATTGATGCGATGGATATTCTTTATTCGGGAACGGTTAAGGGATTTTGCATTGTGTCCAGCGATAGTGATTATACGCGGCTTGGCACGCGCATTCGTGAATCAGGCTTGTTTGTGATGGGTATGGGGCATCAGCGCACCCCCGAAGCCTTCATTAATGCCTGCAACGTGTTTGTATATGTCGAAAATCTGCAAAAAACCAAAGAAGCGCCTAGCAAAGAAACCAATCCGGCAGAAAAAAAACCGCCTAAAAACAATAAATTGGTGGAATTGCTGCAACGAGCGATTGATATTTCCGAACAGGATGATGGATGGGTTCACCTCGGCGCACTCGGTCAGGCGTTGCACCGCATTGACCCTAGTTTTGACAGCCGCACCTATGGTCATAAAAATCTCTCGCTGTTGGTCAAATCGCTGCCGGAGCAGTTTGTGGTGAAAGGCACCAAAAAGTCAGGTTCTGCCTCCATTTATGTCAGCACCAAAGCCTGACACGCCCCTGTAACATGATGCAACAATTTTGATTGACCTATACAGCGTGCTATTTCTCACCGCCTGTTTTTTTATTCCTGTGCTACGGACTGAAGCGCACTTTCAAATGCATCTGACCAAACCACTTGTGCTTTTTGGATGATAAGACGCTGATAGGATAAGGTGATTTCAAACAAATCGGTATGGATAATTGCTTGTTCTTGATAATTCCCCTCGCCCAAAAACATACTCACCACATCCGCGACATCCGGTGATGTAGCCGCTTCGCTGTTCCAACGACAAGCAATATGTTTGCAACCTTCAAAAATCAATTGAAAAGGCTCGCGTTTTTCAGGGTCATATTGGCATTCAAAAACCAGCGTGCCGGAAAACTCGATATGCATTGCCACGATGAAAATGCCGCGTGGTGCAACATTTAAACGCTGAAAAATCGCGTAGCGGTCAAGTGTCATGGTAGTAACTGCTCCTTCCAATCAATAAAATTTGTAACAATTTTCATGCCAGCAATCCTAACATTTTTTATTGCTCGTTTGCTCTATATCCAGTGATGCGTTATTGTTCAAGCATAATCACTGATGATTAAAATTCTCTATGGAGTAGATTTTATGCCGTTATCAAATCGAAGCATCACTTATATTTTTTTGATGGGGTTGGCTGCCTTAGCAGTTTCCGCCGTTTATGCCTATACCCCGCTGGCACTGTATGGGCAAGCCGATGCAACCAGCGGTGCGCCGAATCGCGGTGGAACGGCAGGCGCGGATACGTTCAATTATCCGCTGGGTATCGAAAAAGATGCTGATGGCGGCATGTATGTCGCTGACCGCAATAATCATCGCGTGCTGTATTTTGCCAATGATGGCGATACGACTGCTGATAAAGTTTATGGGCAATTCGGCGATTTCACCGCGCATATCTCGAACAATAATGGCAGCGGCAATTCTGGTGCGCCGAGTGCGGATAACCTGAGTATGCCGACTGCTGTTGCGCTGGATAGTGCGGGCGGGTTGTTTGTCGCCGATAGAGACAATCACCGCGTTTTGTATTTCGCGCCGGATGGCGATACGACTGCCGATAGAGTCTATGGGCAAGCAAGCAAATTTACCACCAATATGGTGCAAAATGATGGCGCGGGCAATTACAGTGAACCGAGTGCCGATAATTTAGGCACGTATATTCTGGGCTTGGCAGTAGATAGCCAAGACGGATTATATGTCAGTGATTCATCGAATCATCGTGTGCTGTATTTTGCCAATGATGGCGATACGACTGCCGATAGAGTCTATGGGCAGTTTGGCGATTTGACCACCAATGCCCGCAATAATGATGGCAGCGGACGGCGCGGCACACCTAGCGCCGACAGCCTGAATTTCCCGCGGGGCATTGCCGTAGATGCTAACGATGGCTTATATATCGCTGACCGCGATAATAACCGCGTGTTGTACTTCAATCCCGGCGATGATACCACCGCCGATAGAGTCTTTGGGCAATATGGTAATTTTAATACCAATGTCGAAAGCAACGATGGCAGCGGCAATGTTGGCACGCCCAATGCCGATAATTTCTCGCATCCCAAAGACATCGGCATTGGACCCGAGGGCGGTGTTTATGTGTCGGATACGTTACATCATCGCATCTTGTATTTTAGAAACGATGGCAACACCACTGCTGAAGGCACATTGGGGCAATTCATGAATTTGACCACAGGCGCAGCAAATAACGACGGCAGTGGCGCAGATGGCACACCGAGCATGGATAACCTGAAAGAACCACAAGGCGTTTTTATTGATGCTGCGGGTGTGATTTACATCACCGATACGGGCAACAATCGCCTGCTGGTGTTCGATTGCCCACAGTGGAAATGAACCGCTTTTGAAACATAGAAGTCAATCAATGTAAAGAATGTAAAAACGAAATCAACCGCCAAAGCGCCGAAAACGCCAAAAATGAATATGAAAAATTATCTTGGCGTCTTTGCGTCTTGGCGGTTCATTGTATCTTTGTGTTGGTTTACTTTTCCCATACCCGCGCTGTGCCGAATAAATCTGCGAGTTCAATACGCCACGGTATCAATTTGAGAACGCCATAGCCCGGACTTTCAACCGAGCCGAAAAATGGCGCGGGGTCATAGCCCAAGGGTGGCGGCGTCTCTTTCAGCAATGACCAAATGCGCCGTTTCTCGTCCATCTCATCCACCCAAACAGTGTCGCATTCGATGTAGACGGGTTTCAGCGGGTCTTTCATATAGGTGACACTGATATACGAATGCTGCGCCAGATGCTTCGCCTTCAAACTGGTACGCCCCGTAGCAATCCAACCCACCGTCGTGCTGTTATCGGCGCTATTTTCCCAAATCGGATGCAGCACCCGTGAGCGAGGACGCTGGTGGGTATCTATCGTCGTCACATTGCACCAGACTTGGCTGTGAACGCTGGTCAAAAAGTCGTCAGCCATCTCCGCGAAGTGTTCCGTTTTCATGGGTATCTCCTATTTTCCTGATTCATTTTCAGGTGTTAGCCAATAATCACCGCCGCCACGTTCCCGCCGCATGAAGCCATATTCCACCAGACTGCGGCGCAGGGTGGCATAATCACCATGAATTTGCGTGAGGATGGCATTCACTTCTTTCTCGCTGTAGCGGATGCTCGGCTGAAATAACATTGCCAACCAGCGCGATACCACCACCATGTGTTTATCTTTCAGCGGCAGCTTCAACAATTTGCCATTGCGTGTATAAATACGCAAAATCTTCTTATCGTCGTCACCCCAATTGAGCGCATTAATCCACGAGTCATCGGATTTTTCAGCCGCTGATTCTTCGGGCAGCGCCTCTATCGTGTTGATATATGCTTTAAATTTCGCCAAGCGGATTTCATTGAGTTGGTAAAATCGCTGCGTGCCTGCCATGCGTAACCGCAAAAACCCGACGTTGTGTAACTTGCTGACATGATGCGAAATCGTTGGTTCGGTTAGTTCCAACAAACCTGCCATTTCGGTTACGGTGCGTTCTTGCTGATGCATTAGCCCCACCATTTTCAGGCGGGTCTCATCGGCAACCGCTTTCAGCAGTTCCAGCAGTTCGCCCCGATGCATGATGTCCATATGTTTATTGTCTCTCTCTAAACTTCGATGATTATCTAATTTTAATCATATCTAAATTTTATTGCGCGTCAATCACCCGTTTTGAACCTTTACAATCCTTTAACAACAAACCCCTTGAACCTGACGTGACGTGAGGATGTAGGATAATGGCAATTAGCCTTTAGCTGTTAGCTTTTGGCTCTTAGTGCCTGTTTTATAAATGTAATAATGCGTTATAGATTTCCTTTTTAACCACAAAGAACACGAAGGGTTTTCATCATTTCGATGAATAATTGTGTTTATTCGTAACTACTCAGCCCTCATCCCCCGCCCCCTTCTCCCAAAGGAGAAGGGGAGATAAGAACCAACGTGGTGGTTAAAGTCCCTCTCCTACGGGAGAGG
>JALHOR010000140.1 GCA_022842885.1 Anaerolineae bacterium | reverse complement strand
TTTGCTGGTTGTGCGCCACTGATACTGCTACCAACATTATTCTCAATACTGTTATTCTTCGTTTCCGAGAAAGAAAATCGGACAATTATAGGGTGGCTTCCGTTTTTTGAACTTTGCGTTATTCGTTTCTATCTTATTATTGGCGCAATCTTAGCATTTATGATGATAATTGCGTGGATGATCGTCAAAGCTGACCAATTTTGGCAGAGAATACGAAATTCTTGGCAGCACAAAAAAGAAAAATCCTAGTCTATCCCCATCACTTCCTGCCACACTGCCCAATAATCTGTCTCGTCGCCATAATACTGCGCGATGGATTCCCAATGCACATGGTCAGGCATGGCTTCTGGGTTGTGCTGGCGAATGGATAAAAATGCTTCGCGCAACGTCAGCCCTTCGATTTCGTGTAGCGCAGAAATACCAAATGTCACCGAGCGACTCACTCCCGCCCCGCACGAAATACACACCATCTGTTTTTTTTGGTGATGCGCTTTGACGAATTGCACCCCTTTTTCCAATGCATGTTTGGGCAGTGGCACCCCTTCACTCACGGGGAGATACAAAATATCAATCCCTGAGTGCTGCACCGGTTTATACAATAGCAGCAGCGCCTGAATATGCTGCTCGGCAAGGGTTTTATTATCCTGCGCTTGTGGATAACCGCAGATATACAGCCAATCTCGAATTTTAAACATAATAGGTTTTATCCCGCACAATCGCGCGTGGTGCCTTCGCTGGCAGGACGCGCTTCTAACAATAATGGCACTTCAAATGTTTGGCGTTCACGCACAACCCGCAACGTAATCGTATCGCCGGGTTGCGAATTAACCACCAGATACGCCACCAATTCATCCATACTGCGAACATACTGCCCATTCACGGCAACAATAATATCACCGCCGGCACACACGGGCTGCCCACGAATCTCCAGAATATTCGTGCCACCACGCAAGCCTGCTTTATCCGCTGGCGACCCAACTGTTACCCCACGTACCAATACGCCAGCCGCAACAGGCAGTTTAAGCGCCTCTGCCAAACCCGCTACACCAAATCCATTATCTTCCGGCGTGACAGAAATGCCTAGCCACGCATAGTCCACGCGCCCATCGGCAATCAAGGCTGGCACAACCCGCTTGACCGTATTGGTTGGCACAGCAAAACCAACACCCTGAAAAACGCCGCTTTCCGTGCGAATTGCCGTACTGACACCGACGACATCAGCTTGCGAATTGAGCAGTGGACCACCGGAATTGCCGGGGTTAATGGGGGTATCCGTTTGGATAATCGCCGGATTCTGGAAACCAGGTAAGGCAGCGGCATCTATTAGCGCCGCTGACCGCAAGGTGCGCCCCAAACCGCTGATAATCCCCACTGACATGGAACCGCTTAAACCAAAAGGATTGCCGATGGCGATGGCACGCTGCCCCACGCGCACGTTATCCGAATCACCCAAGCGCAGCGGCTGTAACCGACTGAGTTCAACACTAACTTTGACAACGCCTAAATCGCTGTACGTATCTACGCCGACCAACTGCCCCGATGTCACAAATCCATCGTTAAATGTGACCCGAATATCGCGGGCATCTTTAATCACATGGGCGCTGGTGATGATATGCCCTTGCATGTCAAATACAAAACCAGAGCCGCGACTGGTTTCTTTGTTGACGGTGGCGCTGTTTCCAGCAATATCGGCTTCGATATTCACCACCGAAGGAATCGTCCGGTCATAAATATTCGCTAGCAGCAAATATTCGGCATCGGCGGCATCAATCACCATTTGGGGAACCGCCGTTGGCAGTGCGCCCATTCCATCATCCACCCCGGCACTAACAGGCAGTGATTCCACAGGCGTACTCAGGGCAGCATTTATCGGTGCTGGCGTGGTGCTACACGCGCTTAATAACAAGCACAACCCGCATAGCCATAGCATCAATTTATTAATGTCGTTGCGCCCCATCATCACCCTACAAACTATCCATGAGTCCCTATAAATTGGCATCCCATGCGAGAATAAAAATCAGCCATTTGACCGATAGATAAGCGACATCGCGTTTTTGACTCAGCACTTAGTCCTCAGCACTCAGCACTATTCAACCTCATTCAGCTTCGTACCCTAAACTCTCGCGCAATTGTTTGACCAACCGCTGCTGTTCCGGCGTCAGGCGTTCTGGCACATTAATCAAAATCCGCGCATACAAATTCCCGAACTGCCCCGGCTGTTTGAGAATGGGCATCCCTTTGCCCGTAAGACGGAATTTTTTACCGGATTGTGTCCCCGCCGGAATATTCAGCCGTACCGGACGTGCCATCGTGGGGACTTCCACACTGCCGCCCAACATCGCCGTGAACATATCTACCGCCACATCTACCGATAAATCATCCTCTTTACGCTCAAATACGCTATCCGCTGCCACCTCTACGACAAGAAACAAATCGCCCGCAGTGCCACCAAACGCGCCCGGTGACCCTTCGCCACTGAGACGAACTTTAGTGCCATCGGTTGACCCCGGTGGAATCGCTACTTTTTTCTGCTGACCATTGCGGGTGACAATGCGTGTCGTGCCTTCGTAAGCCTCTTTCAGGCTGATGCTCACCGGTTGTTCGATGTCTTGCCCCCGCATCTGATTCACGCGGGTATAAGTTCGGTTTGCCCCGGCTTGCCCACGAGTGCTGCCGGCACCTGCCCCACCAAACATCGAAGAAAATAAATCCGCCAGATTTTCCATATCCACATAGGTTTGTCCCCCCGCATTGGGGCGAAAACCGCCAAAGCCTTGCCCAGAGCCAAACGCATCGTATTGTGACCGTTTTTGCGGGTCGCCCAAAATCTCGTATGCCTCATTAATCTCTTTGAAGCGCCGTTCTGCTTCTGGGTTATTGGGATTGGCATCTGGGTGATATTTTTTCGCCTGTTGGCGATAGGCTTTTTTGATGTCCTCTTGGGTAGCACTTCGCGCCACACCCAATATTTCATAATAATCTTGTGCCATATCCAACCCATTCCTACGTCAAGTTGTAGTCGTGCTTTAATTGTATGTCGGGTATAGAATCAAATCAACGAAACGCTGGTTTTTTATATCATATATCAGCACTCTAAGAAAAATATTGGCAATTAGGAGCAATGTTGATGAGTGACGAACACTTTTTGTACGCCATCACGACGGGCTGGAAAAGCGGCAATCCCCACGAAATCGAAATTTGGTTTGTGGCACATCATGATTGTTTTTATATGGTGGCGGAAATGCTGGAAAAAACCCATTGGGTGCAGAATATTCGGCATAATCCGCAGGTGCGGTTATTCGTCGGCTCACGGGCGGAACGCAAAGCCTTGATGGATGACGGTTGGCAGCAAGCCACCGGACGCATTGTAGACCCGGCTGCCGAACCTGAACTGACAGCACAAGTTCAGGCATTGATGAACCAAAGATACAATTGGAGTACCGGCATTATCGCTGAAATAAAGCCGCTGACCAAAAGTTAAGTGGATTGTCGAAAATGGCTTTCCAGAACGTCGTATTATTAAAGCATCAACAACCAAAAAGATGCCCAGCAAAACTCATACGCAACTCTAACGCAATGCGCCGTAAGACATTTTTCATACAATAGTTCTAATATTGAGTAATGATTCTCAATAAATCGGCGATAATTCGCTAGATGTTGGTTATTTTTGTGGCATAAAACGCTTGTAAGATGTTCTACGTAATCAGATAAGCAAATCAAGATATGGCATGTACGCAACAGCCATTTATCGCCCACGTCAAAAGATTGGATACCTGACGATGAATGCGAATACCACCACCCTGATAGCCGACCGTTTCCAAATTCCTTCGCTGACGCCCAATGGCGACCACTTCATTGGTCAGGGTGGGATGGGCGCGGTTTATGCTGGCATTGACACCCAAACCGGAGAAAAAGTCGCGGTCAAAGTGCTGAAGTCAGAATTTTTAGCGCGTGACCCAGATATGATTCACCGTTTCCAGCGCGAAGGTGAGGCACTACGCCGCTTGAATCATCCCAGTATTGTCAAAATTTTGGGCATGGTCGAAGAAAATAACATGCATTATTTGGTCATGGAATATGTCAGCGGCGGGTCACTGCGCGATGTGTTGACCAAAAAACATCGCTTGTCGGTACAGCAAACGCTGTATATCGCGCTCGATTTAGCAGATGCCCTCACCCGCGCTCATCGGCTGGATATTTTGCACCGCGACATTAAACCCGATAATGTGTTATTGGCAGACGATGGCACGCCGCGCCTGACCGATTTCGGCATGGCACGCATGGGCGATTCGCGCATTACGCAAGATGGCGCAGTCATTGGCACGTTGGCATATATGAGTCCTGAAACCTTCAGCGAAAACATTGCCGATGAGCGTACCGATATTTGGTCATTCGGCGTGATGCTCTACGAGATGCTGACCGGAGAACGCCCCTTTAGCCAAGAAATGCCGGGCATGTTGATTAACGCCATCCTCACGCAGCCTATCCCGGATTTAGAAACGTTGCGCCCGGATATTCCGACAGCACTGGTAGATTTGATTTACCGCATGTTAGCGAAAGAACGCAATGCGCGTATACCGAGTGTGCGTTTGGTGGGCGCGGAATTAGAAACCATTATTCGCGGGGATAACTCAACGATTCAAGCGGTCAAAGTGGATACCGATGCCGCTGGACGTTTTGAGACACCTGAACCGAAACCGGTTTCCACTAGCCAACGCATCGCCCCGAATAATTTGCCTGCCCAACCGACGCCATTTGTGGGACGCGATGAAGAACTTAAGACGATTCAGCGCCTCTTGGATGACCCCAATACACGCCTGATTACGCTCTTAGGACCCGGTGGCATGGGCAAAACCCGCTTGGCGTTGGCAGTAGCCGAACATCATCTCAAAAAATATCCAGATGGCGTGTTTTTCGTGCCACTTGCCCCCTTGACCGATGTGAGCCAAATTCCGGCGGCGATGGCGAATGCCTTTGATTTTGCTTTTGGCGGCGGCGACCCCAAAACCGAATTGACTAATTACTTGCACGAAAAATCGCTGCTGCTGGTTCTGGATAATTTTGAGCATGTGATTAATGGTGCGGGCATTGTCTCCGATATTTTGCAGCACGCGCCTCACGTTAAAGTGCTGGCAACCTCGCGTGAACTGCTGCGGCTGCGCGGCGAGCAAGTGTTTGATGTCATGGGTATGACGGTTCCCGGCAAATGGGCAACCACACCGGAACAACTAGAAGAACTGCCCGTCGTCAAATTATTCATGTTAAGCGCCCACCGTGTCGTGCCGGATTTTGAACTGAATGATGAGACTGCGCCGCATGTTGCTGAGATTTTGCGCCGTGTTCAGGGGTTGCCGTTGGGCATCGAATTGGCGGCAACGTGGTTAGAAATGCTGCCTGTCGAAGAAATTTGCAACGAGTTACAACGCAGTTTTGACTTTTTGGAGACCGATTTACGCGATGTTCCAGAACGGCATCGCAGTTTCCGCGCGGTGTTTGAATATTCGTGGAATTTGATGTCGCCCGAAGAACAAGAAACCTTCTTAAAACTGACGGTTTTCCAAGGGGGTTTTGAACGCGAAGCCGCCCAAAGTGTCGCTAATGCTTCGTTACGCACACTGACTGGCTTAGTCAATAAATCATTCTTAATCCGTGACCCCAATGGACGCTATCAGTCCCATTTGATTCTGCGCGAAAATGCCGCTGACCGCTTCAAAAATCATCCAGCACGCAAAGAGACGTATGCTGCCCACGCCAATTATTATGCCCGCTTCATCGAAAAAATCGCGCCGGGCTTGAACACTAGCCGCGAAACTATCGTCTTAGAGGCAATTGATACGGAAATCGAAAATCTCCGCAATGCGTGGCAATATGGCATCGAGATGAAAGAGTGGGATGTTTATGATGCGCTCCTGCAACCCTTGTTAAATTTTTTTGCCAGTCGTGGGTTGGCGGCAGAAGGCACATTGGCATTTCGCCATTTGGCAGATGCCTTGCAGCAGGATAAGCAGGACAACACGGTTTTATATTGGCGGGCGCGGATTCGGCAGGCGTGGCTCATGCCCCGCGTTGGTGATGCTGAAGGCAGTTTCAATATCAGCCAATCTGCCTATGAATTTTTTACGCGGGCAGGCAATGAAAATAACGTTGAAGCGGCGCACGCGCTCAATAACATGAGTTATGCCAGCATGGCGCAGGGCAATTTTGCGGCGGCACGCGATTATGCTACCCAAGCCAATATCCTGATTGGCGATATGGCAGATGTCATGGCATGGTTCACCTCAATGGGGCATTTGGGCTATGCGGAATATCTGCTAGGCAATTATGCGGAAGCCCGCAGCATCTACGAATCGGCAGAAATGGTTGGGGAAAATGTCGCTTATTCGCCTGTTGGTTTGGCATACGGCAAAAATAATTTGGGCGAAATTCTGCGCGAAATTGGCGAGACTGAGACGGCGTGCCACCTTTTCCAAGAATCATACGATATTTTTGAGGCTTCCAAAAACAAACGCGGCATGGCATTCACCCTGAACAATTTAGCGGGTATTCAATTTCTGCAAGGCAATTATACTGAAGCGGAAAAACTGTATCTGCAAGGCTATCGGCTGAATAAAGAAATTGGCGATATGACGGGCATTGGGCATTCGCTGAGTGCTTTGGGCAATATCGCCATGACCAACAACGATTTTGCTAAGTCCAAACAATATTTTGAGGACAGCCTCAAAATCCGGCGGCAAACTGGCGATAAATTGGGCATCGCGGATTCTCTGACGGATATTGCCCGCATCGAATCAAACCTGAATCGGCATGATGTGGCACTACGACTAATCCGTGAAGCACAAAAACTATACCAAGAGATTGGCAACAAATCCGGCGAAGGCTATGCCTATGCTGGGTCAGCCATTGCCTTATTCATGCTCAATCAAATTGATGCGGCGTTGGTTGACATGCAAAAAGCCTACGAAATTGGTACAGACATCAACAACCAATGGATTTTGGCGCAGTGTTATTTGGGCTTTGGCTTAAACGAACTCCATCATGGCAATTATGATAAAGCGATGATTCAACTCAAAGAATCGCTCAATATCAGCTACAAAACGGATGTGATGGGGATTGCTTTGTTTGCCATGGCGGGTATCGCCCAAGTGTATAAAGCGCAGGGCGATTATCAACGGGCATTAGAACTGATTTCACTGGTGCTGTTATATCCGCGTAATTATATTGCGATGGTCGAGATAGAAGCGCAGCAGTTATTAAAAGACCTGCGCCAACTGCTGCCGCCAGAAACCATCTCCTCTACGATGCAGCAAAGCAAATCGCTGGTGCTGCGCCATGTGATTGCCGACATCTTGGAAAACTAACCACAACATCCCCTCACCAAAACGAGGGGATTTTTATTTTCACCCTCTGCTTGTAATTTATCCCTCTCAGCGCGTCATTTGCCGCTATAATCATCATGAGTGCCAATAAAAATTTATCTGCTTTACTAATTCTAGTTTACTGGCTCTACAGCATCCGTTTTCATCAATCAAAGTATTATTCAAACAGATTCTCATCGAAAAGGCATAATGCATGGACGACATCATCATTCGTGGTGGCATGATTTACGATGGCAGCGGCAGTGTGCCGTTTCAGGGTGATATTGCTATTCAGGGCGATAGAATTGCGGCAATAGGCAAGCCCGGTGAACTGAGTGGGAAAACTATCATCAATGCCGATGGGCTGGCGGTTGCGCCCGGTTTTATCAATATGCTGAGTTGGGCAACTGAATCGTTGATTATAGATGGCAAATCACAAAGCGATATTCGGCAAGGGGTGACGCTAGAAGTCATGGGCGAAGGCACTTCTATGGGTCCCCTCAGTGACAAAATGAAGGCAGAACGCAAACATGCCATCCTTAGCGAAGAAGATGCTGTTTATGATGTGGAATGGACGACCCTCAGTGAATATCTGGAATTTTTAGAGAAGCGCGGCGTCTCGTGCAATATCGCGTCGTTTATCGGGTCATCTACATTGCGTGTATATGCGGTGGGTTATGATAACCGCCCGCCCACGCCCGACGAAATGGCACTCATGAAATCGCTCATCCGGCAAGCAATGGAAGAAGGTGCTGTCGGCATGTCGGCGGCGTTGATTTATTCGCCCGCTACTTATGCCAGCACCGAAGAAATCATCGAATTGGCAAAAGTCGTCGCTGAATATGATGGCGTGTATATATCACATATTCGCAGCGAAGGCAAAGCTATTTTAGAGGCACTTGATGAATTTTTACGCATTACCCGCGAAGCCAATGTCCGCAGTGAACTCTATCATCTGAAAGCCGCTGGACGTTCCAATTGGCATCATATGGATGAGGTGATTCGGCGGATTGAAGCGGCGCGGGCTGAAGGCTTGCACATTACCGCCGATATGTATACCTATCCTGCCAGCGGCACGGGGTTGGACGCTTGTTTGCCACCTTGGGCGCATGAAGGCGGGCAAGATGCCCTCATGGCACGTCTGCGCGATGCCGATACTCGTGAACGTATCAAAGCGGATATGACCAGCCCATCGGATGAATGGGAAAATATGTATGCCGAAAATTCGCCGGAAAATATTTTGTTAGCAGGCTTCAAAAATCCGGCGCTCAAATCGCTCACGGGCAAACGCCTGTCTGAAGTTATCAAGCTGCGCGGCACATCCGCAAAAGACACTGTATTAGATTTGATTCTGGAAGATGACAGCCGCGTTTTTACTATTTATTTCAGCATGAGCGAAGATAATTTACGCAAACAGGTACAACTGCCTTGGGTGAGTTTTTGTTCGGACGCTGGCTCGATTGCGCCCGAATACCCCTTCACATTATACAACCCACATCCCCGCGCTTATGGCTCATTTGCGCGTGTCATCGGCAAATATGTCCGTGAGGAAAATGCCATTACGCTGCAAGAAGCCGTGCGGCGGCTATCTGGTTTTCCGGCGTCGGTACTCAAAATTCAAGAACGCGGCTTGCTGCAACCCGGTTATTTTGCCGATGTCATCATCTTTGACCCAGCGCAAGTGCAAGACCACGCCACCTTTGAGAATCCCCATCAATTTTCTACGGGGATGGTGCATGTGTTCGTGAATGGCGGGCAGGTACTCAAAGATGGTGAACACACCGGGGCGACACCGGGGTGCGTGGTGCGCGGCGCAGGTTGGAAGAAATCATCTCGTTAAAATTGCATCGAAAGATAACCCAATGCCTTATACACCCATGGAATTAGCGCAGGCGTTTATCCGTACTGGCGAATTACAGGATGCTGTGGCGGCGCTGAATGAACAACTTGTGGCACAGCCCACCGATGATGAAGCGCGGCGATTACGCGCTTCGGTCTTGCTGCGGTTGCCGGGCGATGAGCAGCATGAACAGGCACTAAACGATTTGAACGCCCTCAGCCACAAAACCGCTGATGATTATGTGCAAATGTCCATTCTGGATGAGCGCCTAAATCGTTTGGAAGGCGCGATTCAGGCGATGCTGCAAGCGTGCCAACTTGCCCCACACGATGAACGCCTAACAGAACGCTTGCCCGGACTCTATATGAAACAAAACAATACGGCAGCGGCTTTAGCATTGGTACAACAACAACCGCCGACTTGGCGTTGGTTACAATGGGAGGCGGATTTACTGCTGCTGCGCGAAGATTTTGCAGCGGCGGCGGTATGTTATGGGCGCGTTTTAGAGCAGATAGACGCCCGCCATGATATGCGCGTTAATCAGGTGATGGGTGCGATTCGCACGCGAATTTTATTGGCGCGGGCATATGCCTTCCGGCGCAGTGGGCAATATGCCGCCGCCAAAACCGATTACGAGAATGCCAAACGCTATTATCCCGATGAAAATGCCATAGATTTTAACTGTGGTTTATTGCTGGCACTGGAGGGGCAATTAAGCGTCGCCGCGCAGCAGTGCCACACTGCCATGCAAGCCACCACCAACCCCGAACTGCTGGCAGAGATGCAGCGTACATTGGCAACCGAACCTGAATTGCAACCGTTGGTGGCACACATGGCTCGCTTATAGTGCTGTGTCTTCCAACGATTTGAGATACTCTACGACGGCTTTGGCATCGTCGCCACCCTGTTGGGCATGAACTATCAACGGAATGCCATGAGCGCCTTTGGCATGGCGGGCTTCGGGAAACCCCTCAATGATGGCTTTGACGACTTCTAATTTGCCTAACATCGCCGCCACATATAAATCCATGCGAGCGCCTTTTGCCAACAAATAGCGGGCAATGTCTTTCTGCCCAGTGTGCGCGGCTGCCCCAACCGCACTTTTAAAATCGCCCCCGCCCCAATCCCAAGTGGCATTCAATAATGTTGGATTGGATTCCAACAATACTTGTACGCGCTCAAAATCGCCATGCGCCTTCATCACAAATTCATTGACCAATTCAGCGGGTAATGCGGGTGGACGTTCCATAATCTCGCCTTAATCAATAAAGAAAATACGTTCTAAAGATTATAACGCGAACACCGATGACTTTGCCAGATAAAAAAACGGGTACAGCCCTCTGTACCCGTTTTAATTTTATGCTTTATTGAGTGCTGCTATGATGGGCTGACTAAACCATCACGCGCTTAACTGCCCGCTGCGACCACCGTAGGACGAGTGAAGGTTGCCACTGCGTCTTCGCCGCCGATGCTTTCCAAGCTGTCATACAACACTTGGAGCAGATAATCGGCATTGTGAGCATAGCCACCGGGGTCTTTCTGAACATATTGATAATTGAATGCTGCCCGCAGCAAATTCGGTGTCCAAGTCACGTACCGATTGTCGCGGTTGGCTTCGTCGGGGTCAGCAACACCGTTGCCATTAAGGTCATTGAACCAATATGGATGCGTGTGCGATTCATACGCAATGGCAGTCCCAACGGTTTCAGTCGCATACGATTGAATGAGGACTAGCAACACATCTTCCAACGCGAAGATTTCATCTTTGATGGGTTCTTCACTGTTGCCGTCGCCATCATAATCCACAACTTCGACATCTTCCAACACGCGGATCATGCGAATATCTTCAACCGTTTCGACATCTTCATGGCAGTCCGCGCATTCTTCAATTTCGAGGACTAATTCATGAGCATAGTGGCAGTCGGTGCAGGCTTGCGGTGCATCTTCGCCATGCATAAAGCGCCCGTTGTATTCTTTGCCGTCGTATTGGTAGGCACCTTGCGTCTCGCTACCGAACAAGGATGCGCCTGCAGCGAAGTAGTGAATATTGCGGAAGGTCAGCTTGTCGGAAACTTCATCATCGCCTACACCGGCACCGCTAATCGCACGGTTGACGCTGGTGGTGGATTCGCGCCCTTGATGGCAGTTCAAGCACAGGTTGTTCTGGTCTTCTTCGCCAAAAGAGACTTTCGCGCCCGACGGGAAGGTCACTTCATTCACCGTGTAGAGCGTGAATTCGGTCAGGTCGTTATGGCAGGTTGAACATGCCAACGAGTTCGACGGTTCAACAGCAATCGTCGCATTGTTGTGCAGGAACATCGGTAGCCCTTCAGCAGTATGACATTTGACGCAGTTCGCCCCCACTTCGCCGTCTTCGTCCCAATTACGGAATGCTTCGGCAGTCGTATCAAAGTGACCAGAGCTATTGCGATGTGCCGACGACAAATCAATGGGGTCAACCAGCGATTGATTCAACATTTCGATTGAATCAAACAGCAGGTGGATATGATAGGTCGGGTTATGCACGTAACCACCGGGGTCTTTTTGCGTCACCTGATAATTGTAGGTGGCTTTGAGCAAATTGGCGGTAAACGCATTATATTTGTTGGGGAATGCTGCTTCGCCTTCGTCAGTTTCGCCGTTGGCATTGGTATCAATGAAGAAATACGGATACGCCGCGGTGTCATACACAATCGCTGTGCCTGCTACTTCGCTGGCATACATCTGGATAGCTTCCATCAGCATTTCTTGGAGCGTTTCAATTTCTTCGGCAATGCCTTCACCAGCGTCACCATCACCATCGAAATCTACTTCCGACCCCTGCATACGGATGAAGCGTAAATCTTCGGCAGATTCCACATCTTCGTGGCAGCCCGCGCAATCTTCAACTTTGATTTCTAGCGTATGCGGATTATGGCAGTCGGTGCAGGTTTCGTAACCCGGAACATGTTCGTTCTGGACTTCGTAACGATTGCCTCCATACTGATAACCACCGCGCACTTCCGAACCATACAGTGTGGAGGCAGCAGCATAATAGTGGATGTTGATAAAACCGAGTTCGGCATTCACGGTATCCACGTCTTCGGTCAAGCCCAGTTCTGCCAATTTAGCATCCACTGTATCAGTTGAAGCCCGCCCTTGATGGCAGACCATACACCGTGCGCCGTCGCTGTCATTTTCAACGACTGCACCCGATGGGAAACTCACACTGGTCAGGTTGGAAGCAGCACTGTTATGGCAGGCATCGCAGCTAACGACCGTGCCAAGCGGCGCGGGTTTATCTACAACACCAAATTCCGTGCCATCCACGCCCATAAAATCCCGATACCCCGGGGTGGAGTGACATTCGGCGCATTCCACCGGTACTTCCGTTTCCTCATCCCAATGGGTGAAGGCTTCGGCGGTAGAATCGGCATGAGGCGAGGTAACCCACGCTTCATAATATTCCGTCAGGAATGGCGGTTCTTCGGGGGCATCTTGTGCCAATGCCACCGGTTGGACGAGCAGCATAAACCCTGCTGCTAAAAGCAGCAATCCCACTGCCGCTAGATAATGATAACTTCGCATCAATTCACCTCCAGAAAATAGATACAAATCCTTCTCTGATGGAAAACCCGTTTTGAAAAAAACGGCATTTTCACCCCTGTGTGGTGACATGTTCATATT
>JALHOR010000139.1 GCA_022842885.1 Anaerolineae bacterium | reverse complement strand
ATCCTCCCTGACCGTGATGAGGAGGGTGGTTTTGATATTGATGCTGCCCTAGCAGCCGTCGCATCTTTGCATCAAATCGCCCGTGACGATGAAGACAGCACCGAAAATGCTGCCGCCGACGCGGATACTGTCTCAGATGCAGCCGATGATTTCGACGAGAATCTGCCTGAAAGCAGCATCAATCCGATTTTAGAAACCGGCATTTTGCCCGCTGTATCGCTAGAGAACAGCGCCGCCACTGCCCCCACTTTCACAACGGATTTTGTGCGCCCCGAATTATTTATTTTGGAGCGTGGGCAAGCGGCATCAGTTGTACCAGCCGTGCTGCTTATGGCATCTGGCGCTTGGCTAACGTATACGCTCGTTTCCGGCGCGACGGTGCTGCCAATACAACTGGTAGGCTTGGCATTGGCGGGCGCAGGCGTGATGTTTTTAGCGCAGTGGCTCTCATCGGCACGTTTTGCTCGTGGTAGTTTTTTTACGGGTTGGTTACTGATAGGTGGCGGTGCGCTGCTGATGTTCTTGTTCCAACCGGACGGCGGGGGTTGGGCAGGCTATCCGCTGATGCTAGGGGTAGTCGGCGCGGCATTGGTGTTGACAGCGTTGTTCACCAGACCGCGCAGTGGACGCTTGGGTTTTGTGGGAGTGGCGCTGATGCTGGCGGGACTCGCTGGATTGACCGTTACGCAGGGCATATTCGATGTAACGCTGCTCAATGGATTAATCAGTTTCGCGCCGATTATCGCGGGTTTGGTCGCCTTGGTATTGGTTGCACCACTTTTGCGCCGCAGATAATTTTGCGCCCCAAATGAAAGCCGGGCATATTGAGATATGCCCATGTTTACTTCGCTAGATGAACTTCAAGCAACATTAGCACCGTTCCACATCCGACTAGCACATTCTTCTACTTCAGCCAGCGCGTTGCCTTCGGCAATGCGTTCATAGATGTCATGCCGCTGTTCCGTCGGTGAGCATTTTTGGGGTGTAGAACCACTGGTTGCATCGGTTGGTTTTGTCACGTCTATTTTATGCGTTAGTCGTGCGAGGTGTTTCAAGAACATGATCGTTCATTCCTTTTTTTGCTTCTCTTGATGAAAAACAGCATACAATGGGTTCACATTGCACTCAAGGACATATGTCCTTAACTTTTGACATGACTGTTGTATCATATATCATAAACCGGGAGCAACCATCACCAGAGGACTTCATGCGCGGCAGCAACCCAGAACAGCTTATACAGCACTATGTTATGAAATTTGGGATGACACAATTCCTGAATGAAGATTTGTTGAACCACCTACAACTCTTTCGGTTTCCTATCTACCACACTATCTATATCGAACAAGAGGAACAGCATCATCTGTATTTTCTCGTCGAAGGCGAAGTCCAGTGCAGTCATTATCATCTAAATGGTAAATTGGCAGTCTTGGCGTTATCACGTCCCTTTACTGCCATTGGAGATTTTGAAATCTTGAGCGAAATGCGCGTGAAGAGCAATGTTATTGCCACACAACCCACCACCATACTGGGTATCGCCAGCGAAGTAGTCAACCACTACGGTGCTGATGACCCGCGTTTTTTGCGTTTTCTTATCGAACAACTCCGTGACAAATTGTACAAAACCAACACCCTGCATATGAATCAGGTGTTGCCTGTCAACAAACGGTTGGCGATATATCTCTTGGCACAGCCTACCGCTGATGCAAACGGGACTGTCTCGCTGCCGGATAAAGAAGGGCTGGCAGCATTGATGGGAACAACACCGCGTCATTTGAACCGTGTCCTGCGCGATATGATTGATGAGGGTTATATCAGCGCCACATATCCTCTGGTGCGGATTCTTAACAAAGGCATGTTAGAAGCCTTAATGAACTAGCACCAATAGGATTTTGCAGAGCTTTTTTCTGCATCCCGGCTGATTTTGCTGCTATCGCCCCGACCTAGCCAGAGGTGTGACTGGTAGAATAAAAACAAAACTCTATAATAAACAAAAGTGCAAAATTGATTTTGCTGCCCGCCCACCCGGAATATTCATGACACTCCCGCTGCATATTGCCATTGATGCCAGCCGCACCACCACTGCCCGCATTACTGGAACTGAACATTATGCGCTGCAACTCATCCGGCATCTGATTATGCTGAACGACTTACAGCCGCAACCGCACTACTTCACGTTGTATTTTCGGGATGTGCCACCGCCCAATTTATTGCCCAAATCCCCGCATGTTCGGCAGCGCGTGATTCCGTTGGTACGGGCATGGACGCACGTCCGCTTTGCTACCGCTATCGCCCAAGATAAACCCGATGTGACCTTTGTTCCGGCGCATACGCTGCCATTCGCTTTTCCGGGGCGGGCGGTTGTCACCGTGCATGATTTGGGCTACCGCTATTTTCCACAGGCACATCCCCGCCATCATCGCTTGTATCTGGACGCGACCACCGCTTACAGCGCC
Source organism: Anaerolineae bacterium (assembly GCA_022842885.1). Taxonomy (GTDB): domain Bacteria; phylum Chloroflexota; class Anaerolineae; order Aggregatilineales; family Phototrophicaceae; genus JALHOR01. The sequence goes on along the minus strand of JALHOR010000139.1, from coordinate 10,409 downwards.
CGCCGCGCCACGTTGGTACTGGCAGATAGCCAAGCCACCGCCGCTGATTTGACGCATTTTTATGGCACCCCCGCGGAAAAAATCCGCGTGGTATATCCCGGCGTGGAGACACCCCCAGAAGATTTTATGCGGTATGCGCCCGGCATTCGGGATAAATATCATCTGCCATTTCGTTATTTTTTGTTCATTGGGACGCTGCAACCACGCAAAAATATTGCCCGCCTCGTGCAAGCCTTTGATATATGGCAGGATGCTTATCGGGATGGCACAGGGTTGGTGCTGGCAGGGGCAAAAGGCTGGTTATATGACGAAGAATGGATAGCTGGTGTGCAGAATGTTCACTGTATTGGTTACATTGCCAACGAAGATAAAGCGCCGCTTTTAGGTGGCTCAGAAGCCCTCATTTTCCCGTCATTATACGAAGGCTTTGGATTTCCGGTGTTAGAAGCCATGCACTGCGGCACGCCCGTCATTGCCAGCAATACTTCTAGCTTGCCGGAATTGGTACAAGATGCAGGCTTACTCGTAGACCCCTTATCAGTTCATGATATTGCTGCGGCAATGGATGTTTTGACGTGGAAAAGACCCCTGCGGCGGATTTTAACGGATAAAGGCTTCGAACAAGCTCTAAAATTTAATTGGCGTGCCAGCGCCCATAAAACCCTATTGGCATTGGAAGAAGCTGCCCAACGATGAAAATTAGCAAATAGCCTGTCCGATGAAATGGGGTTTGCTTGTATAATCGTAGTATCAACACAAGGCGGCTTAGAAGATGACAACAGCCAACCCATATCCCGGTGTCAATCCACATTTGAACAGCCTGCTTCAACAAAAAAATGGCGGTTGGCATATTTTTCATACGTATTTTCTGACCAATATGGCAGACTGGCTGAATCGGATTTTCCCAGATTATTATTACGCCGCGCCCGAAGAATCCTTACAAATTAGCATTTATGATATTCAAACTTTCCCGCCACAATTGCGCCAGAGTTGGACAAAGCCCGATGTCCTTATCTCCAAAACCGATACCCCTGCTATCGCTATCACTGCCGCCAATACCCATGCACCAACATTGACCCTGCCTGTGTGGGTCAAAGATGAACCAGACAATGTGACCGGGGTTGTCATTTATACTGCCAACGAACAGGCGGTGACGCGCATTGAATTGTTATCCCCTGCCAATAAGCCGGGCGGGTCGCATTATGGGCAATATCTGGAAAAACGTCAGGAAACGCTGCACAGTGGGTTATGTTTAGTGGAGATTGATTTTCTGCATGAGCGCCCACCGATTATTCCCCTTTTGCCGGATTACACCACTGGGGATACGCAAGCCTTCCCGTATTATGTGCTAGTCACCGACCCGCGCCCGACGGTCAAAACAGGCAACACTGCCTTTTTTGGCATTGGGGTCATGGATAGGTTGCCCGTGATTGCGGTGCCTTTGGCAGGCAGTGATAGTGTCGGGTTGGATATTGGCGCGGTTTATGATACGACCTTCAATAAACGCCCTTTTCCACAGCGCGTCAACATCACTCAACCGCCCCTACGTTTCGATGCTTATAGCCCGCTAGATAAACAGCGTATCATTCGGCACATGGCAACCTTAGCTGACACCCATGAATAAATGTGTCCTTATGATGGTTTCGCCTGAAAAAGACTCTTTTCTTCCGGCTCAGTATGAATCGTAACTCGCGCTAGTTGGGGCAAGCGGGAACGTAATAATGTTTCGGCGCTTTCAGCGATAGAATGGGCGGCTTCGATGCTGATTTCGGCGGGCAAAGCGGCGTGAAGCGTGAGCGCAAAGCTACCGGGCGTAGCATGAACACAAGCATCATGCCAGCCAATGAAGGGGTAATGCTGCGCCAAGAGTGCCATCACTTGTTGTTTCAGATGGGCGCAATTTGCCTGCTCTAGCGCATCTTCCATTGGGGTGACAACCGGATAAGCTGGTTCAATATGTGTGACCACTTGGGCAATGGTGGGCAGGGCTTTTTGCAAGGTGGTTTCCAGCGTACTCACTTGAGCATGTGCCTGATGCAGCGTTTGCCCGGCTGGCACTTCGACATGCATTTCCAGCGTATCACCCAACAAGCGCACTTCGTGGGTTGCCAAACCCAAACGGTCAGCATAAGCGCGGGCAGTCAGGGCGGCATCCTGAGTCTGAGAATGCTGCGCCACAAAATGCACTTCAATTTCTTCTATACCAGCAATTTTTTCGCTCAGTTTTTCCCGAATCACCGCTGCGATTTGGGTGGTTTGCTCGGCGGTCATCTCTGGCGCGACCTGCACATCAATATCAATCTGCATCGCGGTGGCGGTTCCCCGGCTGCGGGCGCGTAAAATATCATTGACGCCGGGAATTGCCTGCAAATAACCGATGAGTTTTTCGGGTGTCACGGGGGCGGTATCTACCAGAACACTGCCTGTTTGCCCCAAAATTTGTAATGCAGCCCGCCCAATCAACACCATAACGACCAACGCCGCCACAATATCCAGCCACCACCAGCCGGTTAGCGCCACCAATGCCGTGCTGACGATTACCGACAAGGTGACATACACATCGGAACTGGTATTTTTGGCATCTGCCAACAGCACTTCGGATTTTAGGCGATTGCCTGCCGCGATTTGATAACGGCTGACACCGATATTGATGATGAGGGTGATGATTAAAACAACAAAGGATAACGGCGTAATATCGGGGACTGCGCCTCCTTGCCAGCGTTCCAACGCGCCGCTGCCAATTTCCCACGCTGTTAATAACAGCAACCCACCAATCAACAGTGCCGCCAATGTCTCATAACGGCGATGTCCATAGGGATGGTCATCATCGGGCGGCAAACTAGCGAAGTGATTGCCAATTAAGCCGGCAATGTTGCCTGTGCCGTCGGTCAGCGAATGAAAACCATCGGCAGTAATTGCCAGCGCCCCGGTGACGCTGCCCAACACGATTTTGCCGACTGCGACTGCCAGATTCAGCAGCAGGGTTGTTAGCAGGACACGGCGCACTTGTAAGCGAGTAGCTGTCATGAATCACTCTTAGCGATTAGGTTTTGCGTGCTTGTCATGTTCGATTTTTAACATTGCCTCCATCCAAGCATACGCCCGTTTTGCTCTTTTCGGCAATCAGGAACACAGGGTTTAGCGATGCCGTGCTGAAATTTTTGGTGGATAAAAAACATGATTTTACCCTGATTGTTAGTTACGCCATGGTTGCTGAATTCCTAATCGTTGCTGTGATGAAAGCATACCAATGGCACGTTTTTTTGACGACCAACTTACAATTCATCGGCGAGTATCAAAAAGAAGATATTCCGTTCTAAGAACATTGTTAGCACAAACCATTTTGTCACCATTTGTTGACGTTTCTTCAACATAAAACCTGAATCTGCCATAATCACTATAACGTTTTTTATTTCACGCCAGAGGATGTTGACATGACGCTTTTAATTGAACCGGGGCAGCTTATCATCTGGATTATCATTGGGGCATTGGCGGGCTTCATTGTGGGTTGGCTGGTGCGCGGCAGAAAAGGTGGTTTCGGTGCATTGGGCAATACGATTATCGGCATGGTGGGCGCGTTGATTGGCGGTTTCTTGTTTGATGCGCTTGGCGTGCAACTGAGTAGCTTGGCGTTGACCTTCACGCTGACGGATTTGGTGGCGGCGATTGTGGGGTCGCTCATCATTTTGGGTGTGTTGGCGCTGCTGCGGCGCTAAACATCGTATCGGGTGGGCAGAATTTTTCATCCATCCCCTCCCCATTACATGGAGAGGGGACTTTCTGAACCCCCACTATACGCAGTGGAGAGGGGGCAGGGGGTGAGGCTAACAAAAAATTAAGATTTATAACTTCAACGGCTGCACGCGCCAAATATCTTTGGCATATTGGCGAATGGTGCGGTCTGACGAGAAAAAGCCACAGCGTGCCGTGTTCAAAATGGACATAAATGTCCAATCTTCGGGATGTTGGTACGCGGCATCCACTTGTTCCTGTGCCTTAATATAATCGGCATAATCTGCCAGCAGCATAAATTCATCGTGGTTGACCAGCGACTCGACCAACGGGCGAAACACACCCGGTTCATCTGGCGAAAAATAGCCATCGGCAAGTTGGTCTATCACCTGTTTTAGTTCGGGGTAGTGAGCATAATATTCGTAGGCATGATAACCCGTTTCGCGCAGTTCAAACACTTGGTCAGCAGTTAAGCCAAACAGGAAGAAATTTTCCGCACCCACCCATTCCCGAATTTCGATATTTGCCCCATCTAATGTGCCAACAGTCAATGCCCCGTTGAGCGCAAATTTCATGTTGCCAGTGCCAGAGGCTTCTTTGCCCGCCAGCGAAATCTGTTCAGACAAATCTGCCGCCGGATAAATCAATTCGCCCTGCGTGACGTTAAAATTGGGCAGATACGCCACGGTGAGGTATTTGTTGATGGTGCTATCGTTATTGATGACTTCCCCAATCGTATTGATTAATTTGATAATCAATTTTGCCATGTAATAGCCGGGTGCAGCTTTCGCGCCAAAAATAAAAGTGCGCGGCACAATCGGGCGCTGCGGATTTGCCCGAATGCGGTTATACAACGTGAGGATATGCAGCACCTTGAGCAATTGACGCTTATATTCGTGCAGGCGTTTGACCATGACATCGAACAACGTGTCGGGATTCACCGGAATATTTAACGTGTGTTCGATATGCTGTGCCAATCGCTGTTTGTTATGCTGCTTCACCTGCCGCCATGCCTGCCGGAACAAGGCATTTTTCGCTAGCGGCTCTAATTTACGCAGATGATCTAAATCTTTCACCCAAGTATCGCCGATGTGCGTGGTAATGAGTTCCGAAAGCAGTGGATTTGCCAAGCGCATGAAACGGCGCGGTGTGACCCCATTGGTTTTATTGTTGAATTTTTCCGGGTACATCTCATAAAAATCACGCAAGACACGCTGTTTCAGCAGCGTCGTTTGCAATTCTGCCACACCATTAACCGAGAAACTGCCCACGCACGCCAGATACGCCATCCGAATCAAGCGTTCTCCGCCTTCTTCGATGATAGACATGCGCTGTACCCGTGCCTCGTCATTGGGGAAACGCGCTCGCACGGCATTCAAAAAGCGTTGGTTTATCTCGTAAATGATTTCCAGATGGCGCGGCAGCAATTTTTCAAACAATGCTACGGGCCATTTTTCTAAGGCTTCTGGCATGAGCGTATGTTGGGTAGCCGCAAATGTATGGCGCACGATGTTCCACGCCGCGTCCCATTCCACCTGATGCACATCCACCAACAAGCGCATCAGTTCAGGAATGGCAATCACCGGATGCGTATCATTAATTTGGATAGAGGCGATTTGGGGGAGTTTGCTCCAATCTGTATTCTTCAGTTGGAAGCGACGCAAAATATCTTGCAGCGAACAGGCGATGAAAAAATATTGTTGGCGCAGCCGCAGTTCGCGTCCTTGCGGCGTGTTATCGTTGGGATAGAGAACTTTGCTGATATTTTCCGTATAGGTTTTCTGCTCAACGGCGCGGGCATAATCGCCCACATCAAACAATTGGAAATCAAATTCGCGGGTGGCACGCGCTCGCCACAAGCGCAGCATATTAATCGTCGAAGTCTGATAGCCGGGAATCAGCGTATGATACGGCTCGCCTAAAATGCGCTGACCACCGACCCACTCCACGCGATATTTGCCCTCTTGGTCGCTGTAATGATGGGTGTTGCCGCCAAACTGCACTTCGACCATATCATCGGGTTGAGCAAATTCCCAAGGATTGCCGTAATGCAACCATTCATCGGGGCTTTCGGTTTGCCAACCTTCGTTAAACGATTGGCGAAAAATGCCAAATTCATAGCGAATGCCATAACCAACGGCGGGCATATCTAGCGTTGCCAGCGAGTCCATGAAGCAGGCTGCCAAGCGCCCCAAGCCGCCGTTACCCAATCCGGGTTCAATATCCAATTGCATGAGGTCATCTAAATTAATCTGAAAATCGTCTTTTAAAACCTGCCGCACCGTCGCTTCCATGCCAGTATAGAGCAGGTTCTGCGTCAATTGGCGTCCCATCAAATATTCTGCCGATAGATAGTACACAAATTTGGGATTCTGCTCCCAATAGGCATTCACATTTTTCTGCCATTCCATCATCATGTAATTGCGAATGGTGTGTGCCAATGCCATGTAAATATCGTTCAGCGATGCCGAATGTGCTGCCTGTCCGCGCGAATAATACAGGTTGTCAATCAGAGCGCGTTTAAACCCTTCAGGGGTGCGTTCAATGGGGGTGATATTCTGAGCCGTAATTTGCATGACCAAAACTCCTAAGAGATGGTTTTTCTCTCATTATAGCCTTAGTCATGCAAACTGACTGCGGTTACTCTCGCTTATTCTTCGCCATTGGCATGATTCGCCAATTCAATACCGGGGCGCAGTTCTTTTTCATAATGCACATATTGGCGGTTAATGTGCATTCCGGCACGTTCATACAAGCGCCCGGCACCGGTTGGGCTGCTGGAATCCACAAACAGGCTAACACCACGCCGACCCCGCTGCCACAATTCACCAAAACAGTGTTGCAACAGCGCCGCCGCTAACCCCTGTTTGCGCCACGCCGGACGCACTGCCACAATATTCACGTAGCCCACGCTAGGGTCTTCCCAATCTTCCATGCGTCCCAAGACCATGCCCGCAATTTCGCCGCTGGCATCGTCTATTGCCATGAACCACAACGAAGGGTCGAAAAATTTGTCCGTCTCAATCCAGTGATACCAACTTTTATAAACGTCCTCAATGGGACGCTCAACATAACCGTAATGGTCACGCCATGCCTCTTCTCTGGCACGGATGAGCGTTTCAAATTCTTCTGGATGGCGGATAGGGCGGATGGTAAAGCCGGGCGGAAAAGTAGGTGCGGCGGGGGCTTCGCTCATGTTGATGAGCATTCGGTTGAAATAGCGGATGGGGGTCATGCCCATCGCGGTCAAAATCTGCTCATCTGCCGCGTAGCCCGCCAGAGTCGGACATTTGTAAGACACACGGGCATTTTCCGGGCAGTGGGCGATGGCTTCTTTGGCGCGTTGTTCGCCCCATGCCAGCAGCGCCAGCGCAATTTGGGGGCGTTCTGGCAGCGGCAGCACATCCCACGACACAAACGGATGCACGGGCGGCGGGGTATAATCCCAGACGGTAATCACACCCACAATGTCGCCAGCGGCGTTCAACACCACCCGCGAAGAATTTTCTAAGCTAAAATCGGGGGATGTCCAATCTTCACGGATGGCTTCTGGGTCATTGATTTCGTTATCCCCACGCACGCGGGAGGCTTCGTCATACACCCGTGCCACCGCTTCGGCATCGTCCAATTGGGTCGCCCGCCAAGTGTAGCCGGCTGGCAAAGCCATCGTTTCTGCTTGCATCATCACCAAGTCATTCATGATGTTCCCTCATCTGATTCAGTTTCAAAAGACAGTCTAAAAGACCTCTATTCGTTTTCAGAGGTCATTATGGACACCGATAGTTCAAGTGTCAAGTCCTGAGTCAAGTTTAAAACGTTCCTTAACACGCGCCTATTTTTCGGGTATCATTCCCCCGTTTTGATTCTGCCTTGTTTGGAGACTATTTTTACATGACACAGCCAAAAGCCGAAAAACCCACCCCCGTTAAAGGGGATAAAGCTGCACAACCCAAAGCCGAAAAAGCACCTCAGCGTAAAGCGGTTGCTGCCCCCAAGCGCAGCCGTGCCGAAAATAACCGCCGCATCAGCGTTGTGATTGGTGTGGTGATGATTGTAGCGATGGTCGGTAGTTCGTTAATTCCGTTGTTCAATCTCAATACCACCAATCCGGCGGCGTTGCCCACTGCGACTGCCGCACCCACGCTGCCGCCCCCCATTGCCGATTTAGAGACGATTACTTTTAACCGTAATTATTTGCACCCCTCTGGCTTATTCACCGTGGGGATTCCGTCTGGTTGGGAAAATAGTGGTGACAATACCACCATCACTGAAGCCCAAACGACCATGCGGAACAGCACGCAAATCAGTGTGATTGAAGTGCGCTTGATTGACCCCGAAGTGGAGCTTAATACGCCTGAAGATTTGCGCCAGATTTTTACCGAAGAATGGTTAGACTCAAGCTGGCGCGAATACACCAGTTGGACGCAAACCAGCGGCGAAGTGGTGAATGACCGCTTGGTACTGGACTTTAATTTGCGCCGCACGAATCAAGATTATATTTCGCGCCAAATCGCCTATATCAACGCCGGGCGGGCGATTTCCGTGCGCGTCATTGCCCCGCCGAATGCATCCGAAATGCTGCGTTATGTGCTGGATGAAACGCTGGAAACCGTGCAACCCGTTGAGAAATTTTTGAATACGCCGTTGGATTGGTTAGCCTATTTTGACGCGGAAACTGACCACATCATCCGTTATCCGTCTACATGGACATTGGCAGATAGCGCCCCCGGTTTGCCTGCCAGCATCCAAGCGGATACTGTGGCGCTGCGCGTGGAAACAGTCGCCACCACCATTGCCGATGAAGCAGCGGCAACTACTTATGTCGAAAGCCTGCGTTCTGGCACAACCATTAAATCGGCACAAGCCATTGAACGCGATGGATACAGCGGTTTTCAGGTGGCATACACGCTCACCGATGCCGATGGCAATATCAATGCCGGGCTAGCAGTGCTGTTGAATGGCGACAATCAACTGCATGTGGCGAATGGGCGCATTTTGAACAGTGGTGACGTAGATTTGAACAGCGAAGACGCCGCCATCACCTATGCCGATGTTATCAATAGTTTAGGGACATTCACGCTGATGCCCGATTTGAACTTGGGCGCAGAAGCAGAAGCCGAAGCCACACCGGAACAACAATAATTTTTGCGCTGGGCAGGGCGGGCTATGCCCAGCGGCAATTATGCTATAATCAGATGCGTAACGGGCAGTGATTTTCTGCCCGTTTTCATTTGCTAAAATAAAAAATTTGTTCTATGATGATGCCGTAAAATGAACTGGGTGATGGCACAATGATAACCTATGTCTATGGCGATTTATTTTATAGTCCGGCGCGCGTATTGGTGAATCCCGTCAATACGATGGGCGCAATGGGCGCAGGTTTGGCGTATGATTTTAAACGCTACTTCCCAGACATGTTCACCCAATATCAGGAACTGTGCCGCGCTGACCAATTTGAGGTGGGGCAGTTGCTGTTATACAAGACGCCGCACAAATGGGTCCTCAATTTCCCGACGAAAAAACATTGGCGAGCCGAATCCAAACTCGAATATTTAGAAGCGGGCTTACAAAAATTTGCGACGACCTTTGCGACACTGAATATCATCTCAGTTTCGTTCCCATTGTTAGGCACAGGCAGTGGCAACTTGCCCGTAGACGAGGTGCGCCCGCTGATGGAAGCCTATTTGGGTGGGCTGCCGATTACGATTTTTATTCATATTTTGCCAGAAGACAACGATAAACAGCGTGCCGGACGAACCCGTTTGCAAACGTGGTTGCAGCAACCGCCACACGATGTCACATTTGATGATTTCTGGAAACAGGTGGTGCAAGCAGTCCGCAAGCAAGGCACGTTTACGACGCTTAATGGCACGCCCACTTCGTTTCAGGTGAATGCTACGCCGCGTATCAAAGATGGACGTGTCAACCTAAAAATTTCGCCAGAAAATGGGCAAGCGATTTTTATCCCAGAGACGCAATTGCAAGATTTATGGCAGTATATTCGCTTGGCGGGGTATGTGCTGCCGCAAAACTTGCCCGCTGGTTTAGAGGCGCATTCTGGGTATATGATTGCCTTGTTAGCCGCGCTGGAGTGTGTGCAAACTGTTGAACTAGCAGCCGTGAACGGTGAAAAAGTGATGGGCTTGCATTACATCCCGCCAACTAAGAGACAGACAGATGAAGGAATCACATTAAAACCGATACAGAATTAATCCTCACCCCCCAACTCACTCGGTCTCTTGTCGCAAGGTAGAGCCACTGCGTAGAAAGGGGTAAATTCCCCTCTCCATGAAATGGGGAGGGGTTAGGGGTGGGGATAATCAATTTACGATACCAGAACACTGGATAAGAATCCCAGAAAAATACAGGATAACCCATGCCGACTCGTATTTTTATCTCGTATGCCCGCAATGATGCCAAATCGCTGGCGATTCGTTTGCGTGATGATTTGCAAGCGGCAGGTCACGCGGTCTGGCTCGATTTATCCGAGATTCCCGGCGGCGCGAGTTGGTCAAAAAATATTGAAGATGCCATCGAAGAATGCAGCGTCGTTGTGGCACTGATGAGTCCGGCGGCGTATGAATCGCAGTGGTGCCGGGCGGAACAATTACGTGCTGTTCGCAAGGGCAAACGCATTATCCCGTTGCTGGTCGTGCTGGGTGCAGAAATTCCGTTAT
>JALHOR010000138.1 GCA_022842885.1 Anaerolineae bacterium | reverse complement strand
AAAACAGCTAAAAAATGCCGCTGCCTATTTAGAATTGCATATCGAACAGGGACCTGTATTAGAGAGTCTCGATTTGCCGATGGGTGTGGTCTTAGGCACATTTGGCGTAGAACGCAACTCGATTCGTTTTACCGGGCAAGCGGCACATTCTGGCTCAACACCGATGGATAAACGGCGTGATGCGTTGGGGGCGGCGGCGAAATTGGCGCTGGAAATCCGCGAGATTGCCAAACGCAACGGCGGCGTGTGTACCTGTGGGCGCGTGGATACTCGCCCCGGCATTGTGACTTCTGTCGTGGCAGAATGCGATATTACGCTTGACCAGCGCCACTTAGATGCTGATGGTTTGGCACGCATGTATCAGGAAGCGCAAGCAGCCAGTCAGCGATTTGCCGAAGAAGAAAAAGTCGGCGTGCAGTGGAATAAAATTTGGCAGATTCATCCGATTTTATTCAATCCAGAACTCATTGAGATGGCGGACGAAGCGATTAAAGAAACCTGTGGCGTGTCATATCGCCTGCCGAGTGGACCCTTGCACGATGCCGCCGAAGTTGCCCGCGCTGGCGTACCAACAATTATGTTATTCGTGCAAAGTTTATACGGCATTTCGCATAACAAAATCGAAGATACCAAAGAAGAACACATTGCCATGTCGGTGCAGGCATTAGACAAATTGGCGACGAAAACGATGGCGTGGATTCAGGCACAATCATAAGTATTTTGAATAACAAAAAAACCGGGCATTTTCACCCGGTTTTTGCTTTCAGCCAATTTTTTTACAACACAGGCGCATTGGGCTTGCGGGCGACGAACTGCCCGTTGCCATTTTTGCCGTGCCATTGGTCGCCATCTACAATCTTGCTGCCACGCAGATAGACCTGAACCGGCACGCCTTTGACTTCCATGCCTTCAAACAGGTTGTAATCGGTGTGCATGTGGTGGGTCTTGGCGCTCAGTGTATGCGTTTTGTTCGGATCCCAAACCAGAATATCGGCATCGCTGCCCACCGCAATCGCGCCTTTTTTGGGATACATGCCGAAAATTTTTGCTGGATTGGTGCAATTGAGCTCGACGAAACGCTGCGGCGAAAGTTTGCCGCTGTTCACGCCGCCGTGCCAGACTGCCATCATGCGGTCTTCAATGGCGGGCAAGCCATTGGGAATTTTGGCGAAGTTGCCTTTGCCCAATTCTTTCCCCGGACGACGATAGGTGGGGTCTTGGGCTTCAAACGTATGCCAATCACCGCCATTATGCGCTTCTGCCCATTCTTTGACCGGTCCCACGCCGCCTTCAAACCAGAAATCGCAATGGTCGGTACTGACGACTTGCAGCGTACCATCTTTAACAGCTTGCCACAAAATACCTTGGTCATGCGTGCTGCGAATGGGCGGCGAACATACAAATTTCGCGCCATGAAAATCAGGCTGCGCGAGATGGTCATCTACCGTCAGGAAGAAATACTGCACGCAGGTTTCGCCCATCACTGGATAGCCCAAGGTGCGCCCACGCCGCAACGCATCTACGGCAGATTCGCAGGTCATATGTACGACATACAACGCGCAGCCCGTTAGCCCACTCATGACCACAGCGCGATTCGTCGCTTCGCCTTCGATTTCCGGTGGGCGCGATGCGGCGTGATATTTGGGGTCGGTTTTGCCCGCCGCCAGCAATGCCGGAGTCAACGATGCTTCCACATCGCCATTTTCGGCATGAACCATCACAATCATGCCGTGCTGTGCCGCAATCTGCATGGTTTTAAAGAGCGTCGCATCATCAATTTGGAAGACGTTTTTGTACGCCATGAATAATTTTAAGCTGGTCACACCTTCGGCAACCATAGACGGAATTTCGTCCATCACATCCGGGCGCAAATCGGTGACTGCCATATGAAAGGCATAATCAATCTGCGCGGGTTTTGCCTTCTCGCGCCAGACATTTAGCCCATCATGGAGCGAACCGCCTTTGGGCTGAATCACAAAATCAATGTGGGTGGTCGTGCCACCAAAACCAGCGGCGCGATGCCCCGTGTTGAAATCGTCATTGCTATAGGTACCGCCAAACGCCAAATCCAGATGCGTATGGACATCAATGCCGACGGGCAGCAGATACTTGCCCGTACAATCTACGACTTCATGCCCACCCGGCGCGATGTTCTGCCCGATGAGGGTAATGATTTCGCCTTCCACCAGCACATCGGCTTGGGTCATATCGCTGGCAGTGACGACTGTGCCATTCTTAAAAAGTACGCCCATAAATGCCTCTCCTTTGGTAAATGTGGTCAAGATTTATTTTTGGAAATGTGGCAAAACATGTTCAGCGTATTCTGCCACAATGCGTTCTTCCTCGCCGCACATCAGATAAATGTTAAACTGCGTCACACCGACAGCTTCCAATTCTTTGAGTTTTCTCACATGGTCAGCAGGCGACCCCAACACGGCAAAGCTGTCTACAATATCTTCGGTGATAAAATCGAGATGGTCGGCATCTTTATCGGCATGATGAAGATAATCATAACCTTTGCGCCCTTTGATGTAATTCGTCAGGCTTAGGGGAATATCGGGATTATCCATGCCATATTTTTCAACAATGTCCGCCACATGGTTGCCGACCATCGCCGGGAACCAGCGCGTTTGTTCACGCCCTTTGCCCATATCGCCAACCCACGCCGGGGCAGCCGCCATGATTTGATATTTGGACATATCGCGTCCGGCAGCTTTACCAGCAGCAATCGCTTGGTCACTGAACCATTTGACCAATTGCGGGTCTGCCAATTGAATCACCAATCCATCGCCAGATTCGCCCGCGCCTTTAAGCGCCTTGGGTCCATAAGCGGCAATCCATACGGGAATCTCATAGCCTTCTGCCCAGGGGATTTGCGTCTCAATGTCGTCATAAGTGACTTTATCGCCGCGCACCATGCCACGAATCGCATCCGAAAATTCCACCATCGTTTCAATGGTCAGCGGTTTTTTGCCCAAAACGCGCCGCGAACTATCGCCACGTCCCACGCCCATATCAAAGCGTCCGCCGCTTTGTGCTGCTAAGGTGGCGTATAAACTCGCCGCCACTGACCAATCGCGCACGCCGGGATTCGTCACCAGTGGACCAAAACGAATGGACTGCGTATGTTCGATGCACATTGCCATCGTTACATAACATTCGCGCCATAACACATGCGAATCAAAAAACCATGCATAGTTGAAGCCGGCGACTTCGGCTTGTTTGCAGAGTGCCACTGTGCGTTTGGGGCTGATGTCGCCTTTAAAAGTGATTGCAAAATCCATAAGAAAACTCCTGATGATGAATAGCACTTATCTATAGCGCATGGATAGTTTGCGCGGCGATTTTGGCCAATAATTTTTTATAGGTAGGGGCGCGATATATCGCGCCCTACACACAATCTGTGTTGGTTTTACGCCAATGCCGCGTGTTCCTGCCCACAGCGTTCTAACGCTCGTTCTGCCTGTTTGACATTAATTTTGGGCGCAACCTCTTGGTAAAACTGTGCCGCGATGCGTTCAACGGCAGCTTGCCCGGCGGCTGAAGTATCGTTGAAGTTCGGCACGTAATCCGCCTCATCCAGTCCTTCAATCGGTTCCAGCGTGATTTCAACCACATTTTCACGCCGGACTCGTTCCAATTTGCTCTTGCGTTTTTCAGCGTCGCTGGCACGCGCAGCATTGCCCGCTTGGTGATAATAGGCGGCAAAATCCGCTTCTAGCTGAATCGCAAACGACAGCACCGCGCCAAACGTATTCAAAGATGACATACTCTCTTATGTCCAGCGTTCAATAACAATTTTACGTTCCGTGAAAAATTCGATGGAATCCATGCCTTGCCCGTGCAAATCGCCATAGAACGATTCTTTTTGCCCACCAAAGGGGAAGGATGCCGACGGCGCAGCCACACCGATATTCACGCCGATGTTGCCCGCTTTGACCGCGTACTTAAATTCACGGGCATGTTTACCGCTGTTAGTGAAGATGCTGGCGGCATTGCCGTAACGACTGTTATTAATCAAGGCAACGGCTTCTTCAAACGTATTCGCTTTCATGAGTGACAACACGGGACCAAAAACTTCGTCTTTGGCAATTTGCATCCCCGGTTTGACATCTCCCAGAATCGTCGGACCCACGAATGAGCCATCTTCATAACCTTCGATTTTGACCTTGCGCCCATCGAGCAGAACTTCTGCCCCTTCTTCCACCCCTTTTTGAATCATGGTCTCGATGCGTTCACGGGCGGCATGGCTGATGACCGTTCCCATTTGCGATTTTTCGTCTAAACCATAACCGACTTTGAGGTTTTGAGCATAACGCACCAATTCATTTTTCATCGTGTCATAGGCATCGCCTACGCCGACAGCGACAGCCGCCGCCAAACAGCGTTGTCCTGCACAGCCAAACGCCGCGCCCATAATATTTTTGACGCTGGCTTCCATATTGGCATCGGGCATGACGGCGATGTAATTCTTCGCGCCGCCCTGCGCCTGAACACGCTTGCCGTGTTTTGTGCAAGTTTCATAAACGATTTTGGCAACGGGCGACGAACCGACAAAGGACACGCCCACAATGCCGGGATGTTCCATCACGGACATAGAGGCTTGAACGCCGCCATGCACCAGATTAATCACGCCTTCCGGCAAATCGAGTTCTTCCAGCAGTTCGAAAATTAACTCCATGCTCAGGGGCGTTTGTGGAGAAGGCTTGACGATGAACGTATTGCCGCACACAATCGCTGTCGGCAAGAACCATAGTGGCACCATCATTGGGAAGTTGAAAGGCGTAATCGCCGCGAAAACTCCGGCAGGTTGGCGCAGGGTCGTTTCATCAATGCCAGAGCTAATATCTTCCACGCCATCGCTCCGCATGAGCAGCGGCACACCAATCGCAAAATCCACACTTTCGATGCCGCGCCGCGCTTCGCCACGCGCTTCGTCTATCGTTTTGCCATTTTCTTGCACCATCACCTTGGCAATATCTTCAAAGCGTTCTTCCAACAAGCCTTTAAAGTGATACATATATTGGGCGCGGCTGAGAACCGGCGTACTGCGCCATTCTTCAAACGCTGCTTGGGCGGCTTTGACCGCATTGTCCACATCGGCATAGGTGGATTCGGGGCATTCCGCCAGTACCTCGCACGTTGCCGGATTATGCACAGGGATGACTTCTGTGCCGGCTGAGTCTACCCATGCGCCGCCGATATAATTTTTGAGTTTTCGAGTCATATATGTTCCTCCAATAAGAACTATTGCGGTTAAGCACTGCCAGTATTAGGTAAAAATTTCACAAAATATCTGCGAAAGAGGTGGGGTATTTCCCACAATGTCGTTTACTGGGATGCTGTGTATCCTTAATAAAGCAAAATTCTACCACAAACGCCATTGGCAAGACGAATGTTGTTTTTCTGATGAAATCGGCTACAGTTGGGGCATTTGTTGAAAAGTGCTAAAATGTGCTGTCAACTAAACCCTTTTAAAAGTCTTTTCTGGATGGAGATTTAGGAATGACCACTACTGCGTCAATTGTAGAACGCTATAAAAATGTCATGTTTCCTGCCGCCGCCCCGTATCACGGCGATAATCCGTTGGTGGTTGACCATGCGAAAGATCAATATATTTGGGATATTGATGGCAATAAATATTTAGATTTTTTTGGCGGCGTGCTGACGGTCTCGGTGGGGCATTGCAATGAAGAAATCACAGCACGCACGATTGAACAATTGCAAAAAGTGCAGCATACCTCGACGGTGTATATCAACGAAATTATGGTGCGCGTGGCGGAAAAAGTGGTTGAACTGACGCCGGGGCGCTTGCAAAAAGTGTATTTCACCAACAGCGGCACCGAAGCCAACGAAACCGCAATTATGGCAGCACGCATGTATACGGGCAACCCAACGATTATTGCGCTGCGTCATGCCTATTCCGGGCGTTCCATGACAGCGATGACCGTGACAGCACATGGCACATGGCGCTTGGGCGGCGTGGTTGATCCCTATATCCGGCATGTGCGAAATCCCTATACATTTCGTGCTCCGGCAGGGCTAACGCCGCAGCAAGTGGTGGATTTGTGTGTGCAAGATTTGGAAGAAACGCTTGCTACTGTGACCGATGGCAAACTTGCCGCGTTTATCGCTGAACCGATACAAGGTGTAGGTGGGTTTATTGTGCCGCCGCAAGATTATTTTGGGCGAATTGCGCCGATTGTCCGCGCTGCTGGAGGCGTCTTTATCTCCGATGAAGTGCAAACAGGCTGGGGACGCACGGGCGGCAAATGGTTCGGCATTGAACAATGGGGCGTTGAACCCGATGTGATGACCTTTGCGAAGGGCATGGGCAATGGATCGCCGATTGGCTGTACCGTGACGACGCCCGAAATTGCTGAAGCGGTGAAGGGCGCAACTTTCTCGACTTTTGGTGGCAACCCGGTGACGATGGCGACGGTCTTAGCCACGCTCGAATACATGGAAAAATATGATTTGAAAACCAATGCTGCCGAACAAGGCGCACGCTTGCGGGCAAAATTGGAAGAATTGCAATCGGAATTTAATTTCATTGGCGAAGTACGCGGTATGGGCTTGATGCAGGCATTGGAAATTGTGAAGCCGCACAGCACCGAACCGGATGCTGCCCGTACAGCCGCTTTGTTGAATGCTGCCAAAGACAAGGGCTTGCTGTTGGGCAAGGGCGGGTTATATGGCAATGTCATTCGTATTTCGCCACACTTGAACACGACTGCCGCTGATGTAGATACAGCAACCGAACTACTGGCGAAGGCGCTGGTGGCGGTGTCCTAAACACCGATAGGCGAACAGGCAATGACGGAACAGTCTATATCCAGCCCAAACACCATGAGCCTGCCTGTACCGCGTTTGCGTTTGTACATGCCGCTGCTATTGGCATTGGCAGCGGCGGTGCTGGTGACGGGCATTGGATTTCATTTTCGTAGTCTACCGCTAGATGCTCCGCTATTGTTGGATTCCACGCCGGGCGAATTGGCAGTCTGGATGGCGGGGCAATCTGAAGAAGCTGCGCCTGCCTCTGTTTTGGGCGGGTGGGCAAAACAATGGGCATTACAATCCGGCGCTGCTAGTGCTGATGTGAACGCGCTATTGGCGCTGATGCAAACGTTGGTCTTTGTATGGTGCAGCATCACAGCGTTAAGCATTGGGGTGGGCATCATCGGTTTGCTAACGAATGCCGATTGGACGCGCAATGTGCTGCTGGTGGGGTTAATTGGCACAGCATTTTTGCTCTTTCTGATGCCGACGCAAGATGGGGATACCACTGCTGCCCTGATAATTGTGGCAATCGTTTTGTTATTAGGGGTGTTGTTGGCTGCGCCGGGGCGAATTACGCGCTTGATTGGTTTCATGGTTGCCATTGCGACGATTTTGGTGGCGTGGGAAAGCGTGAAAGCATTAGCCGCCTCTATCAATTATCAGATTGCGACACCACAACCGGGCTGGACTTTTACTGCTTATCCAAGTTTGGATGAGGCGTTAGCCGCGCTGCAAAATGGCGAGATTGTGGCGGTCTTTGCTGATGAAAACGACATAGAAGATTTAATGCCTGCTTATCCCGAAGACGAAACAACTGCCGCTTTGCCCTATGCTGATTTACGGTATTTGGCGCGGCTGGAATTGCGTGAACAATCGTTTATTTTTCCCCTCACGCCGGATATGCAAGGGCGTTTAACTGTTGCGGTTCATACCGATGTTGCCCAACAATACCAACGCCCATCGCAGTTGATTGGGCTGCCGGTGGGGGCGGTTGCGGACGAATTCGCGGTGGAAAAATATTTGTCTTTGCCACGCAGCCTTGTTTTGTTGGATTTGCAGATTTTTAATGACCTGAATTTGCCCCATTTGCAGAATATCGCTGAGGCGTTTTTGCAACCCGCCCGACGCAACGGTGAATTTTTGCTGGTGCGAATTCTGGGGGATGCCGGTTTATTCACCTTCCGCGAAGCCTTGCAAGGCTTTGTTTTTGGGGTGATTTTTGGCTTGCTGCTTGGTACGGCATTCGCCCATTCAAAGTTGATGGAACGGGCATTGCTGCCGTATGTGGTAGCATCGCAAACCGTGCCAATATTGGCGATTGCGCCGATGGTGGTGATTTGGCTGGGCGCGAGTCCGACAGCGGTTGCCGTGATTGCGGCATATATCACTTTTTTCCCGGTGACGATTAATACCCTGCGTGGGTTGCAATCGCCGCCGCCGACAGCAGTTGAATTGATGGAATCCTATGCTGCAAGTCGCTGGACGACATTATGGAAATTGCGGTTTCCGGCAGCACTGCCCTATATCTTTACGGCGCTTAAAGTCTCGGCAACGGCAAGTGTCGTCGGTGCCATTATTGGCGAACTGCCTTCTGGGATTGGCGACGGGCTAGGGCGGGCGATTTTGGACTTTAGCTCGGATTACAGCCTGACTTCTACGCCGAAGTTGTGGGCAGCGATTGTCATGGCGGCATCTGTGGGGGTGATTTTCTTTGTAGCGATTGGTATCTTAGAACGCCTCATTTTGCGGCAGTATGTTCGGAGTACATAAAGCAATGGCGGCAGAAGCAAAAATTAAACCGATTGTGATTTCAGCGAAAAATCTTTATAAGATTTTTAACGTGGGCGGCAGTGATGCTGTGACAGCGTTGCAAAACGTCAATTTAGAGATTCGGGCGGGGGAATTTATCTCGCTGATTGGGCCCTCTGGTTGCGGCAAAAGTACACTGCTGCGCCTGATTGCTGATTTGACCAAGCCGACGCAGGGTGAACTTAACATTAATGGCAAAGACCCGCACCAAGCGCGACTTGACCGCGATTATGGCATGGTCTTTCAGGCGGCGACGCTCTATGACTGGCGCACCGTGACCAAAAATGTGCAACTGCCTTTAGAAATTATGGGGTATCCGCGCACTGTGCGCCAACACCGCGCCCAAGAGATGCTCGATTTAGTCGAACTAGGTAAATTTGCTAATCATTATCCTTGGCAGCTTTCCGGCGGGATGCAGCAGCGCGTGGCGATTGCGCGGGCATTAGCATTTGAACCATCGTTATTGCTGATGGATGAGCCATTTGGGGCGCTGGATGAATTTACTCGTGAGCGCATGAATATGGAACTCCTGCGAATTTGGGAGAAAACAGGCATCACCGTTATTTTTGTGACGCACAGTATCCCCGAAGCGATTTTTTTATCCAGTCGCGTCGTTGTCATGTCGCCGCGTCCGGGGCGCATCACCCAAATTGTTGAGAATAATGTGGAGTATCCGCGCATGTTTGAGACGCGGGAAACGCCGCGCTTCTTTGAAAAAGTGACCGAAGTGCGCGAACTATTGCGCGATGCTCATCTTGAGGCATAAGCCATGACCGAAAGTACGCTCATGCTGCCGAGTCAGCAAAAAAACTGGTTGGATGCGGTACGGTATTATACGCCGACGATAGCGGTGGCGGTGACAGTGTTGGTGTTATGGGAATTATTGGTCACAGTGCTGAATATTCAACAGTTTTTGCTGCCCAAACCGAGCGCCATTTTTGCCGAATTGATTGCTGAATTTCAACTGGCATTTGATACTACCGGCAGTCGGTCTATCTTAATCGAATCCACCGGAGCGACCTTGTGGGAAGCCGTGGGTGGCTTTTGTTTAGGGTGTGGTGCGGGCATTTTGGTGGCGTTTATCACCGCCCGCTGGACGATTATCAGCGAAGCAATGATGCCGTTTGCCATTGCTGCCAATTCTGTGCCGATTATCGCATTTGCACCCATTATGAACAATTGGTTTGGGCTGACGAATCCAGCGTCGAAAATGGCGATTGTAGCGATTATTGTCTTTTTCCCAACGATGATTAACACTGTGCGCGGTTTAACCCTAGTGGATCCATTGCAGCTTGAATTGATGCAGTCTTACGCGGCACGCCCATTTAAGATTTTATTCGCGTTACGCATCCCCAATGCGCTGCCCTATATTTTTAGTGCATTGCGTGTTGCCAGTTCGTTAAGCGTGATTGGTGCGGTGGTCGCTGAATTTTTCGGTGGACCGCGGGCAACCTTGGGCGTGTTTATTACTCAAGAAGCCTCTGCCTTTGATTTTGCGCGGGCGTGGGCAGCAATTATCATGGCAGCGTTGATTGGCATTTCGTTTTATTTGGTGGTACTTTTCGCAGAACGGCGCTTAATGCCTTGGCATTCTTCTCTGCGTGAAAGAGCCTAGCAGGTTTCTAAAATTTAATTTTCGGTAGGGTAGAAGTATGTTTCTATCCTACAAACAGGATTTTTTGAAATAAATCTTATTGATGAGGAGGGTGATGATCGAAAAATTGTTTGGTTTCACCATCGCTTGTGTTTATTATTTTTCTAAAGAGGAGTAACACCCTATGAAACTATCGTTTCGTCTTTTGGTGGTTTTTGTGCTGCTGGTGGGCTTATCAGCAGTGGCGTTGAACGCCCAAGATATGACACCCGTGCGTTTGCAACTGCAATGGGTGGCACAATCGCAGTTTGCAGGCTATTTTGCTGCGAAAGACTTGGGCTTTTATGAAGCCGAAGGCTTGGATGTGACCATCTTGGAAGGTGCAGTTGAAATCGTGCCGCAGCAGGTGGTCGCTTCTGGTGGTGCCGAATTTGGTATTGCGTGGGTGCCGAAAGTGTTGGAATCCAACGAACAAGGCGTTAATTTGGTCAATATCGCCCAAGTGTTCCAACGCAGCGGCACATTGCAAGTCTCGTTTGTAGATACGGGCATCGAATCGGTTGAAGATTTCGCTGGCATGAACATCGGTACGTGGGGCTTCGGCAATGAACATGAATTGTTCGCCGCAATGCGGGCAGTAGAGATTGACCCGGAAAATCCCGAAGATGTGACCATCGTACAACAGCCGTTTGATATGTCGCTGCTGCTGAACGGCGAAGTGGATGCTGCCCAAGCCATGACCTACAACGAATATGCCCAAGTTTTGGAACAGATTAACCCCGAAACAGGCGAACTCTTCCAACCCGAAGACTTGAACGTCATTAACTTCAACGAAGTGGGAACGGCGATGCTGCAAGACCATATCTTCGCCAATGCCGATTGGCTGGCAGAAGAAGGTAGCGAAGAAATTGCCGTCAAATTCCTGAAAGCCTCGTTCCGGGGTTGGCTGCACTGCCGCGATAATTTTGATGAATGCGTGAGCGTGGTGCTGGATAATGGCACGACCTTGGGCGAAAGTCATCAAACATGGCAGTTGAACGAAATCAATAAGCTGATTTGGCCCTCGCCAGCAGGTATCGGCATTATGGACGAGGCCCTGTGGGCGCAAACCGTCGCGGTAGCTTTAGAAAGCACCGTCATCACCGAAGAACCCGCTGAAGGCGCGTATCGTTCTGATTTGGCACAAGCTGCATTGGATGCCTTAGCAGAAGAATATCCTGATTTAGATTTGATGGGCGAAGAATTTGAACCCGTCACGGTAGAACTGCGCGAAGGCGGCGAATAATCCGTCTGAATAGCATCTTTTGGTAGCACAAAAAAACCGCCCCTGAAAACTCAGCGGCGGTTTTGCTGTTTATTCAATCAAAGTGCAGATCTATTCTTCTGGTACAGTGGGCATATCGTTATCGAGTTCGGGGAAACCTGCTACAGGTTCGCTCCACAATTCACCTGCCAGATATGCTGCTAGGTTATCGGGTGTGACCACGACTGACGGCGTAAGGATAATTTCGCTGACTTCTTCGCCTGCAAAAATCTTCGCCATTGTATCAATCACTGTGACACCCATGCGGAAGGGGTCAACGCCGAGCGTGGCGCTGAATTTGCCTTCGCCCAACAAATCGAGGGTGGGTTGGTTGCCATCAATCCCGACTGCGAAAAAGTCTTGGTTAATCACCAAACCAGCCGATTCAGCAGCGAGGGCAGCACCAATCGCCATTTCATCGCTGTTGCCATAGAAGACATCAATATCGGGGGTTTGCTGCAACGCGATGGCGGCGACTTCTTGCCCTTTCGTCCGCAGCCATTCACCGCTTTGTTCACCGACGACTTCAACATTGGGGCAGTATTTTTCCAGACCTGCTTTGAAGCCACCTGTGCGCCGATGCGAGAAAATACTATCAATGCCTAACAGAATGAACACCTTGCCCGTTGTTTCTTCGGGGGTTGTGCCGTATTTGCCAGCAATTAAGGTGCAGGTATGCTGTGCGAGAGCTTCTGCACCACCCCATTGGTCGTAACCGATGTAGGCATTAACTTCACCTTCGCTGAACGGTGTGATGAAGTTGTGCGCCAAAATCGGAATACTCATACCATTGGCGGCTTGCACTGCCGTAATCGCTGAATCCGTGCCAATGGGGTTAATGCTGATGGCTTCGACACCTTTTTGCAGCAGTTGTTCCACGGTGGTGACGAAAGCGGCAAAATCACCTTCGCTGGCCGGGGCTTGAACTTCGAGTGTCCAACCAAGTTCCTCAGCGCGGGCGGTAGCACCTTCGACCATTGCCACATGGAACGGGCTGGTCAGCGCCGGCGGCACAAATCCGACATAATGCGCCATCATTTCCGGCACAGTGGGCATATCGTTATCGAGTTCTGGGAAACCTGCCACTGGTTCGCTCCACAATTCGCCTGCCAAATAGGATGCAAGATTATCCGGCGTGACAACGGTGGAGGGCGTCAAAATAATTTCGCCAACTTCTTCTTCGGCAAAAATCTTCGCCATCGTATCAATCACGGTGACGCCCATACGGAAGGGGTCAACGCCCAAGGTGGCACTAAATTTGCCTTCGCCCAACAAGTCGAGTGTGGGTTGGTTGCCATCAATCCCGACTGCGAAAAAGTCTTGGTTAATCACCAAACCAGCCGATTCAGCAGCGAGGGCAGCACCAATCGCCATTTCATCGCTGTTGCCATAGAAGACATC
>JALHOR010000137.1 GCA_022842885.1 Anaerolineae bacterium | reverse complement strand
ATACTTTGTTGCCTCTAATGCATGATATAAAGATGCTTCAGGATTGTTACGATCGGGCGCATCTGCCAATTCAAAAACATATATATTGTCAATACCTAAAGCTAAACAGGTTGAAAAAACATCAATTGTAGGTACTTTAGCTACTGATGTTAAGTCTACAATACAATCTTCCAGATTGGTGCCTACGTGCGTTTTGAAAACTTGGTTAAGCTCTTCCTTTAGATATTCATAATTAATATCAGCTATTCCATCATCTAGAAAATTACTTAATATACGATTGTATATATCTATTTTTTTAATATGTGTTAACTTAACTATATCCAACTTTTCTGGATTTGCCGAAGACTTAATATATTCACCAGCAGCTAAACGTTCAATTTGATTCCAAATCTTATTTTTTATAGGCATTACTTCTTGATCGTTAAGCGCCGTCTTTGTGCCTTTAATGTGTATTAATTTTACTTTCTTAATATTTAATTTTTCAAATGCATAACAAATTGCATTAATATATGGATCTGGATTAGATGAAAATAAAAATACAAATAAGGTTTTACTCATGAGAGATCCTCGTAATTTTGTATTGAGTTTTTCCCGCTAGTTTTTGCTAACTTTAGAGCAAAGTATGCTTCTCGAGGACTACTTCCTAATCCTATAGAAATAGTTTTGTTGATTTTTTTATGAAATTCTTGTCGTAGAAATTCAAGCTTATCAAAAGAGAACTGTGAGGAATCAACTGATGCAAGTAAATTATCTCCACCAGAAAATATGATATTAGCATCGAAATATTGGGCTAAATTTTCTATTAACCAATTTATTGTTTTTGAGTAATTATCTGAGAACCATGATAATTTGTCAGTTTGATTCATAATGATAAGAAATTCGATATGGGAGCCAACATCATCACCATCTATAGCAATATACATTTTTTTGTCCATGAATTTAATATCACCTATTATGCTAAATTAACGTCTATTATAACATATGTGAGTTTTCCAATCCATACTCGCGTAATTTTTCTTCGTAAAGTTTTAAGATACGCTGCCCATGATCTTGGAAATGCCCTTTGACGCGCCCATTGTCCACTTGGGCATCGGCTTCGGGTTGCGCTGCCATCTGTTCAAAATGCGCCCGTTTGCGCCGATATTCCCAGTTTTCCAGCCAATCGCCCAATTTACCGCCTAATAAAAATTCAAAGATTTTTTTTGCATACTGATTGTTGCCTGTTTGGGCGGGTGGGGGCGGGGCGGCATTCGGAAAAAAAGTTCCCATCCAATCGTTGATACGCCGCATGTCCAGAAAAACAGGATAGCCATACAGCGGCAGCATCTGTGCCAATTCACGGGCGATATATAAATCTTGGCGTTCCTGCACCAAATTATCTGCCGCCAAAATATAATTGGGGCAAAGTTCGCGCCCCTGTCGTCGTACAATCCGCACGACAAGAATCGCCATTGCCCGCGCTAACCACACGCGCCCCGGTTGCGTGACAAGCAAATAATCAAAATCATCTTTTTCGTGGGCAGGATTGCTGGCTGCCAATGCCCCAGTGAGGGCTACCATGCGAACAAACGGAATATTCGCCAACCACCTGCCATAATGGGCGGCTTCTGGGAGCAACCTTCGTGCTATTTGGTCGCGTTGTTGGCGCAAGGCGATAATGGGGCTACTGTCTAATAAGGCAATATAACCAGTATCGAGGCATAATTGGGCTTGTAAAGTGGGGGAATGATATAGGGTTTCTTGAATAACTTCTAAACTAACGGGTTCATCATGAATAAGATAATAATGGAGTTCAGTCAACGTCAGCGCAAATTGGAACACATCGGCATACAGCACAGTACGCAGTATGGCGGCTTCAAGCGAATGCATCCAGTGGACTTTCTAGCGTTGTGGATAATTGTCCCCATTGTAAGCCAAATTGTCATGTCTGGCGACTATTCGATAATTTCCCACAACCAAATTTGCTCAAAATTACAGATGGTGCGCCCAATAGTGTGATTTATCACCGCTTCGTTGAGGATGCCATCTCGCGCTGATTGCATGAGTGTTCCACGATAAATGCCATCAATATACAGATGCAGTTTGTCTTCTAATGCCACAACAAGCAGTTTGTAATCCCCATAACCCGGTGTTAAGGTTTCGCCATAAACCCCGTCTGCGCTAAAAGCATCCGGTTCACGGTGTTGCAAGCCATAGGCGCCATCGCTAGTGACGAATGCCAGTTCATAGCGTGCGCCGCCTTCTTCCGTAACGCGCACGGCAATACCACAGCCCGTCACATCTTCGCTTAAGGATGACCAATTCATGACTGTGCTAAAGGCAAAATTACGAATTTCTCTATCGTTCAGGGGAATACGCCACACACCAGCGCGGTCATCGCGCACACTGCCATTCTGCCCGTCCAGCAGCATCGTGCCACTACCGGGAATCAGGCGGCGGCGTTGTAATTCTTGCACGCTGCTGTTGCCATCCAACAACATAAATGCTTGCGGAAAAATCGATTCATCATCCACAATCAACGGCTGCGTGACGATGTAGGTATCAAATTGGGCGCTGATGCTGCTCTCCGGGATATTGAGCGTTGTCGCCATAAACCCGATGCGTCCACCGTCCAAAATCGTGTCATCTAAAAGTGTGCCAATTTGCTGCCCATCGTAAAAAAATTCAAATTTATTGCCGTTTGCCAAGATGCCTAACGAAAATTGATAGCGTTGGGTGATGGCAGGGTGGCGTCCTTGGTCATACAGCACTTGGGCTATGCCATTTTCGTAAACCGTGAAGCTCCACAAGCCGTTGCTATCTATGCTGTAGAGATAATAATTTTGTTCGTTGCGATGACGAATAACTAACCCGGCACGCCAGCCATTGCGCCCGGTCATATCCACATCCACTGTCGTATAAAAATCCTGAAATACACTGTCTGATGGTGCGCCCACCGTGACAATGCCACTTTGATTGATGCCGACTAAATCAATTTGCATTGCGCCCGTTGCTGTATCAATCTCCAACAGGGGTGTTCCTGTATTTTCTAGGAGCGTTTGCCAAACCGGATTATTGCTAAAATCTTCTCGCACGCGCAAATCGGCAAAACCTGTCATTAACGTGAGTTCATATGCACCATCGGAATTGTTGAAACTGCTGACCGTGATGCTGTAGGTGCCGTTGCGCGGGATGCTAAATCCTTCCAGCAAGGCATCTGCCAGCGACCCCGGACGCATATCATCGTTGGTCAACAGGACTTCGCCATTGGTGCCAAGCAGTGTCACGATAGGGTCAAGCGTAGACTCCAACGATTGCACATAAACGGATAGCATTGCCCCTGTGCGGGCGACAAATTGCCATGTTTGGGCTTGCCCAGCGCGGATTTGCCCGGTGACGGTTTCGTTAAATGTGAGTAAGGGCAGGGATTGTGCCGCGGCTGGGTAACTGACCAAAACCAAAAGCAGCAGCGGCAAAAAACGCCAAACTATTTTGTGAGCATCCATGCGGGGTAGTGGCTCTGTAAAAATTCAATGTACTTCTCAAATTGGGCGAAAGGCATTTCTGCACCATTTATTTCGCGGACTTTTTCTGCCATGTGCAAGCGCCGCTGCTGCCCGGCTAAACGCATCTCGCGCCCCGAACCGACTTTGACTTTTTCAGGGGGCTGTAACACATCGAAAGCCTGTTTTAAGATCATTTTGTCAAATTGATCAGGCGAAGCGAAAGTATAAACGGCAATGAGGGCATCATCTTGTTCCAGCGCCAGTGCGACAACATACCAGCCTTTTTTCACGCGCCCGTTGCGCTTCACTTCAAAACGCCACGGCAACACATTCACCTGCTGCGTAGGACTGATAACATTTTCTGGTTTACCGTGCCGTTGTAGCTGAATTGTATTGACATCGGCAATGAGGCGACGACCACTGGGCCACAAGGTTTTAAGGCGATTATCTACCAAAAATGAAATAACCCCTGCTGTCAATAAACTACCCACCAGAATGACCAAAAAAGCCTCTGGTACCAATAGATTAAACACGACAAAACTGGCGACTAATGTCAAGGCAAATACCCCACAACCCGCTGCTCGGACTCCGGTATGTTCGGGGTCTACAGGCAAATCTAAGCCAGTGGTAGGTGCAGAAATGGGAGAAGAAAGCGTGTCTATCGCTGCCATAATATCTTTGACCTGAATTTTTGCAGTGTATTTTAACGTTTTTCTGCCATGATGATAACCCTGAGCGTGCCAATTTTGCCGGGTTCGTAGCGGCTTAAATCGGGATTGAGGACATGCAGCACATTAAAGCCGCTGCGCTGCACCAGTGCCGTTACAGCTTGCACCGGATAAGAACGCAGGACGCGAGTTACGTCTTGTTTTTGCCAAGTGGTGTTTTGTTTGCTAAAGATGAGGTAGCGACGGCTGTGCATTTGGCGGTCATAATCGAATTGATTTTGTTGGAACACGCTCAATTCTGGTGAATCGTGTGCCAAAATATCCTGTTCGGTCAGTTTAACCAAGCCTTCGATGGTGTATAAATCAAAGATGAACCAGCGTTCCGAACGCAAGAGGGCATGAACCCCCTTAAAAATGGCTTCTAACTCTTTGGTACTTTCCATCTCGTGCAACACATCTAACGCCGTCACCATATCCGTATTAGC
Source organism: Anaerolineae bacterium (assembly GCA_022842885.1). Taxonomy (GTDB): domain Bacteria; phylum Chloroflexota; class Anaerolineae; order Aggregatilineales; family Phototrophicaceae; genus JALHOR01. The sequence goes on along the minus strand of JALHOR010000137.1, from coordinate 8,469 downwards.
ACTGCCAGTTAAAGCGCGAATGTCTTGCTGTATCCATTGGAAAGACGAGGCATATTGTTTGTAGGTTTGTTGGGCATTTGCCAGCATTTGGGGGGAATTATCAATGCCCACCACTTGTTTCTGGTGACGCACTAACCATTCGAGACCTGCACCCGTCCCACAACCAATATCGGTAATTTGCCGTCCGACCCAGCCATTGCGTTGGGCAAAATCAACGACTCGTGAAACCATCCCATTCGCAAAATTCCCCATTCCTAGGGTGTCATAAAAAGGCGCAAGAACGCTGTAATCAGCAGGCATTGGCAGAAATCCTGTTATGTACGACCATTAACCATACCCGTAGATTAACACAGATAACAATTTTCAGCGGCATCAACTGGGTTAGCGATTGGTTGGCATCCAGTAGCCTTGACCCGGTGCGGTCACGATATAGGTGGGACGGCGCGGATTATCTTCCACTTTTTGCCGCAACCGCGAGACATTCACGCGCAATACCGAATAATCGCCTTTGTATTGGTCGCCCCAGACAGCTTTTAATAAATCATCATGATTCACCACTTGCCCGGCACTTCGCATCAGCATGACCAGAATGCCATATTCAATCGGCGTCAATGTCAAGCGTTCCCCACGAATAGAGGCTTGGCGGCGTGAAACATCCAGTTCTAGCTGGCGCACCCGCAAGAAGGTTTCCGGTTTGGGCGTCCATTCTACGCGGCGCAGCAGGGCTTTCACGCGGGCAATGAGTTCTTCTGGCGAGAAAGGCTTGGCAAGATAATCATCAGCACCCGCTTCCAACGCCATCACCCTATCGCGGTCTTTGCCATAACCACTCAACACAATCATTGGCAAAAATGAATAGGTGCGAACAGACCGCAGCACTTCAATCCCACTCATATCCGGCAAATTAATATCCAGCAGCACCAAATCGGGGCTGGTTGCTGAAATTTCGTTAATCGCCAATTCGCCGCGCGGCACGGCGGTTGCCCGGTACCCGGCAGTTTGCAGCAGCGAGCAAACAACTTCTGCGGTGTCTTCATCATCTTCGACAATGAGGATAGTCATATCCTCTGGTTGCACAACGGTTGTTACCATATTCAAACGCTCACACAACTGAACTGTAACATTGCTTGATTTTAATATACATTCTGTTTTTGCACCAATGAATAAAGGAGAATTTTTACGGGATTTTGTGATTGTAGGGTGAAATGGTAGCGTGAGCAAGTTGGCTCATAAGGTATAAAAAACGTTTGTGAAAGAAAACTGCTTGTAATAAACAGGCGCAACGTTGAAAAATGAGCATTGCGTGTGAATAACACTTGCTGCGAATAGCAGGGGTCTTAGCATCTATTTTGTTTGGGTGGTTGCCAGCAGAATTTGCTGCTCATCCCACTTGGCACCCAAGGTAGCAAAATACTGGGCTGCCTGTTGAAGATGGTCAAGGCGCTGCGGGTCATCGGTTGGCAGCATTTGCCCCTTAAAAGCGTGCGCCAACCCAATGTGATAGGGCATATTGAGTTGTTGAGCATCACTCAAGGCAACTTCAAGGGTTCGCAAGGCTTTGGCGGTTTTGCCAGTCAAGGCAGAATAGCGGCTTTGTTCTAACCATGCTCGTGGGCGGGCAATCGAGACAATTTGGGCGAATTTTTGCAAAGCGCGGCACGCTTCTTGGGCGGGTTGGGCGTATTGTTCAGCCCCGCTGTTTATCTGCAACAAATCCAATAAAGTGCCACATAGTGCTGCATACCCTTTTTCAAGGATGAAATGCGTATCAAGGTCATTTTGGGCTAGGCGATTTAAAGCGTTGGTTGCCCATGTAAAAGCCGTATCATCATCACCTAACCGCCGATACACCACCGCCCGCAAACCATATGCCACACTATAGAGACTGGCGTTGAGACTTGGCTCTAAGGTGTCTAATAATGCCAATGCCGCGTCTATATCTGCCAGTACGGATGTCAGTTCCAGTTCAGCGTCTAATTGGGTAGCGGCTCGCCCGAGTAAGCCTATCGCCCATAATCGGGGTTCGGTTGCGGTGATTTGTGCCAGACTTGTATCGAATTCTGTCCGTGCTTGGGCAAATTTAGCTTGTAAAAGATAGACCCATGCCAAATCAAGCTGAACTTCTAAGCCATGCTCATCGTCACCGATTTGTCGGTAGAGTTGGATGGTACGCCGTAACGTGATTTCTACGGTGTCCCAAGCGCCGCTGTGCAAATAAATCCCAACCAACCGTTTATGCACAATGGCGATTTCGCGCAGTGCCGCCGTTTGTTCACCGGTGATAGCCGCCAATAACGACAACGCCCGTTCAAAATGCAAGCTGCTTTCGGCAATATCGCTGGTATTCAGTGCCAATTCCCCCAATTGCCGTTCCCAACTGGCTTGCCGTAATAACTGTGCCGAAGTCGCGGCACGATTGTTGGGTTGCAACTGTTCAACTAAGCGCAGCGCCTCATGAAAGAAGAAAATCGCATCAGCATTGGCATAATTCAGCACTGCCTGTTCTGCCGCTTGCTCCAAATAATCTATGGCTTTTGACAAATTACCTGCTTGCTCATAATAGCGCCCCAGCACCGTAAAGTACGCCGAAAGGTCATGACCATACACCTGCTCAAGCGCCTGTGCCACTTGCAAGTACAAGATTTTCATTTGGTCAGGCGTTAAATCAATTAAAATACCTTCGCGCAGCTTATCATGGGCAAAGCGCCAATCTGACCCTTGCACTTCTAGCACGGCGGCACTGGCACATACCACCAACCACGATTCTAGGTCGGCTTGCGGATTCACGGCACGCAGCACTGCCAAATCAAGTTGTCTACCAGCGACCGCGGCAATTTGCAACAAGGCATGGGCGCTTTCCGGTAGGCGGGATAATTGATGGCGCACAATTTGGCGAATCCCACCCGCAAAAATATTAGTGGGCAGGGTAATCGTCCCCACTTTGTCAAGATGTCCGGCACTTTCTGCTAGCGCCCGTACCACTTCCACAATGAACAATACATTGCCTTCAGTTTCGCGGGTCAGCATATCCACGATGCGTTCTTGCCGCCCAACTTCATGACCAAGCATGGAGGCACTTAAACGGGCAATCTCGTCGGTTGCCAAGCGTTTTAACTTCAAAACTTGCATTTCAGGCAAGACAGCAGGTAAATTGGGGCGCTCATCATCCCGATAACTACCCACGATTTGTAGGGGCAATTCGCCTACTAAACGATTGAGATGTGCCAGCAAGGTCAGGCTTTCGCTTGCCCAATGTAAATCTTCCAGAATTACCAGCAGCGGTTGGGTTTGATGCCGAAAAAGGCGTTCAACAGCCGCCAACAGCCGATTAAGCGATGCCTGTGGTTCAATCTTAGGCGCGTCGGGGATGTCTGCCTCGCGTCCTTGCAATTTGGCAATATCGGGGACAAGCAATTTAAGCACGCTGGCATCGGCTTCAGAAATTTCGGCATTCAGGCACAAGTAGCGCACAATGTCGCGCCAGACACGGTAGGGCGCACCACCTTCTGCGATGCATTGCCCGCGTACCACCAACATCCCACGCACCAATGCCAAGGTTCGCAGTTCGTCCAATAGGCGCGATTTGCCAACCCCGCTTTCACCACCGATGAGCCACGCGCTGCCTCTGCCTTCTAATGTGTCCGTTAACCCGGCGGATAAACTGGCAAGTTCAGTCTCGCGCCCGACGAACTCAGCGGCTTGCAGAAAACTTTCCAGAATCGGCTGAAGCTCAATCTCAATAGACTCATCGGTGGCTTCCATCAATTCATTGATGACCATGCGGGCAGTATCAAAACGATCTGTGACATCTTTTGCTAACAGCCGCCCAAAAATTGCTTGTAACGCCACATTCTCAGATAATATCGTCAAATCGGGCATGGTATACATCACCGCCATCATCAACTCGGTGACGCCAGTATCATCAAAAGGATGCTGCCCAACCAACATCTCGTACCCAATCATGCCAATCGAATACAGGTCACTGGCGGGCGATAGAGGCGCCTCTTCCAAAATTTCTGGGGCGGTATACAACAAGGTCATGCCAACGGGACTGCTGTTATTGGTCATTGCCAGCCCAAAATCTAGCACCTTCACTTGCCCATCTTTGACCAGCACATTTTCTGGTTTTAAGTCACTATGAATGATGCCGCGCCGATGAAGATAATCTACCGCTTGCAACATTTGAATGAGCAGAGCAAGGCGTTTGTGCGGCGGTAATTTGCTACTGGCAGCCACTATCGTTTCGGCTTGTTCCAGCAAATCCATCGTGTAAAACGGTTGTCCCGCGTTATCAAAACCATAATCAAGCACGCTGATAATGTGGGGATGGCGCAGTGATGCCAAAAATTTGAATTCTCGTGCCAATATCAAGCGAAAATCACTGTCGCTGTCAGTCGCTTGTGCTGCGTTGCGTTCAATAAATTCCGGGGTAACACATTTGATGGCGACAGGTTGCCCGGTGAACCGATCCATCGCTCGATATACAGTTCCCATGCCGCCAGCGCCTAATTGATTCACGACATGGTAACGATTACCGAAATGTGTTGTGTTGGTCATGGCAATGTCCTCAAACAGATTAGGCAAGGCTAATCGTCTAGCCCTAAAACACGCTTGGCGCGTGCCAGCAAATCATCGGGGTCAAAGGGCTTGGTGAGATAGACATTTGCTCCCACCTGTTCCCCTTTGCGGCGGTCAAATTCCTGCCCTTTAGCGGTCAAAAAGACGATATATACATCGTCCATATGCAGTTCGTTCTTGATGATATTGCACACCTCAAAACCGTTCATCTGCGGCATCATCACATCCAAGAAGACCATCGCCGGGCGTTCAGCTTTGATGATGTTGACCGCATCCATGCCGTTATCTGCCATGAGCAGGGTTACGCCTTCATCTTCTAGGTCTTCTAGCGATTGCCCAATTAAGGCACGGATGTAGGGTTCATCATCCACAATTAATATTTTTGAGGTCATATGATGCCATCCACGTTCTTAGGCGTACACCATGATAACAACATTTTCCAATCCTTTTTCAATGCGAAGCGTTTGCATTATATCCTGATTGGGTGCAAAACCAGAATTTAAGAGTATCATATCAGGCTTGAAGGGTAGCACTTTTTCCAACAATTCGGATCGGTCAATCGCTTGTTCAACGATAAATCCGCGTGGAACCAATACTTCTGTGAGCGCCTGAATCGTCTCGGCTGTTTGATCGGCAAGCAGGACGCGATTTTGTGAATTTCCGCGTGTCAACAGGGCGTCAATTTCTATCAATAAGGTTTCGGCGTTGACAGGTTTAGTCAGATAGCGGTCTACGCCCAAGCGATAGCCTTTTTCTTTATCTTCAATGATGGATAGGATAATAATCGGAATACCCATCGTGTGCGGATCATTGCGGAGGGCGCTTGCCACATCAAAGCCGTTCAATTCGGGCATCATCACATCCAAAATGATCAGATCGGGTCGTGTCTGCCGCACCTGCGCCAATGTTTCGACCCCATTGGTTGCTTCCCGGACAGTATACCCCACTTCTTCTAATTGTTGGCGCAACATTTCACGGATGGCGGCTTGGTCGTCGGCGACAAGGATAGTGGGACGCTGCCCATCGGTCACTTGGGCAACATGGGCAACGTGTGGGCGCAGTTGTTCTAACAGCACTTGCAGCGCAATGGGCTTGGGCGCGTTGGCGGCAGCAATCGGCAATGTAAACGCAAAGGTGCTACCTTGCCCTAAGACACTTTCTACCCACAGTTGTCCTTGATGATGCTGGACAATTTCTTTGCAGATAGGCAAGCCTAACCCCGTCCCTTTGGGTTTATCGGTCAGGGTATCGCCCACTTGCTTAAATTTATCAAAGACTTTGCTTTGGTCTTCGGGAGCAATCCCGATGCCGGTATCAATGATGCTGAACAAAGCATCTGCGCCGCGCTTGACGACCCGACAGGTGACGCTGCCGCTAGGGGTGAATTTGACCGCATTCGACAAAAGATTGATGAGTACCTGTATCAGCTTATCTTCATCGCCAATAATGGTTGGCAAATCCGGTTCAATTTCGGTTATCAGCGTGAGGCTTTTCTGCTCAAATAATGATGCAACGGCGGCGCTGGCTTGGGTCACGATGGCTTCAATATTGATGGAATCCATGCGCCAATCCATTTTTCCCGCTTCGATTTTCTCCAAATCCAGCACATTATTGATGAGTGTCGTCAGGCGATGCCCTTCTGTGAGGATAATCGAGATATTGGTGCCGATTTGGTCTACTGCTTGGCGTGTTTTACGGTCATCGGTTTGCAGCAGTGGGAATACCCGTTCATCCAAACGCCGCTGAATGATGCGGGCAAAGCCTAAGATAGACGTTAGGGGAGTACGCAATTCGTGGCTGACATTTGCCAAGAAATTGCTTTTTGATTCGTTGGCGGCTTCGGCGGCGGCACGAGCCTCTTGTGCTTCGTGGGTAGCTTGTGCCAGTTCAGCGGTGCGCTGGTTTACTTTTTGTTCCAAATCGCGGCTGTAAGCCTCTAGCTGCGTGTATAAACGAGCATTTTCGATGGAGATGGCAGCTTGTGATGCTAGCAAATTTAACACCGTCAGTCGTTCCGAAGTGAATGTACCGGTTGTTAAGTTGTTTTCCAAGTAGAGCATTCCTGCGACTTTGCCTTTGTGCAGCAATGGCGCACATAACACCGATTTGGGGTGATGAGTTTGGATATAGGGGTCGTTATCAAATTGACTGCCCAAAGCGGCATTTGCCAACACCACTTCTTTGGCGGTATGTGCCACATAGTTGATGATGGATTTGGGAAAATCATGTGGGTGTTCTTGCGCGGCGGCAAATGAAATGCCTGTTTCATCTATGCTGGCGGCGGTTTCAATCTGCCAAGTGCTGTCTTTTTCAAACAGCAGATACCCCATTTGTGCGCCGGCGTTCTCCAAGACCAACCGCATTAAACGCTCTAATAGTGTTTCTAGTACGATTTCGCTGGAAAGAGCCTGTGAAGCACGAATCACACTCGTGAAGTCTAGTGCCATGCCGTGCATATTGAAGGTGCTAGACACCACGGATGACGTGGTGGTCGTGGTCGTGGTTTTGGATTGCTGCGTCATGAGTTCGATATGACGCTCCTCAATCTCTTGAACTTTGGCAGAGGCTCCCCAGCGCGAATAGGCGTAATGTGCCTCTCGAATGGCACGTTGGGCATTCTCACGATAGCCACGCTCTAAATAGAACTGTGCCGCCAATTCACACGCCAGCGCCTCATCCTGAATATAATCGTTGGTGCGGGCATCTTGAATCGCACGTTGATAACAAGTCTCCGCCTCAATATCGCGCCCATCTAGGCGGGCAACTTCTGCGGAAACCAACATCAATTTATGCGAGAAGTTTGTCAGAGCGTTTTCTGCCCAGATACGCAAATACTCAACATTGCGGTGTAGCAGATCGTCGTAGTGTTGCTGGTCGGCGGCGTTCATGGTCGGATATAGGGCGGTGATAATCAGCGCAAAATAATAAAAATGTTGGGCGCGTTCAATCGAACCGAAAGATGCCCCAGCTTGTGTTGCCGCTTCACACTCGATGGCGACTTGCAGGGCAGCAGCATATTTTTGGAAGACAACCAGCGATTGCATCTTAATCTTGTAGTACCAATAAATGGGACGCATCATGCCGCTGGATTTGAGTTTTTGGATATGCTGGTCTTCGTCGTATTGGTCAGTGCTGAAAGTGCCGGGCGATTTGGTCATGCCCTTCATGCATAAGATAAACTGCTGGGAGACGATAATCATATTGGTGGGGATGGCTTGTTTGGTACGCTGTGCGGAATCCAGATACGTTTGGCATTCCTGATACACCATATCCAGCGCATCGCCTTTGATAATCATCTCATAAACGATGGTATAGCTGTTAATGCCTGCCCACGCCCAATCGCCAATTTCCAGCCCCGCCTGATAGCCCTGTTTATTAATTACCAGTCCGTCACGGATATGATCGCGCCAAGGTTGCAGAAAGACGCCGAAGATACAATACACTTTTGAGTTGAGCCGTACATTGTTGTAGCGTTGGTTGAGCCGCAATGCCAATTCGCCATATTCATAACCGGATTTATAATCGCCCATGCGCGAACCAGCAATCACGCCATACCATGAATAGCCATACGAAGCCAAGTCCGTATTGCCGTATTGCAGCGATAAATTGACCATGCGAGCCGTCGTCAGGCAAAACAATTCCATGTTGGTGTACCACGCAGGCACAAGAACATCCGATAACAGTGCAATCACCGCCAATTGATGCGGGTCGGTCATAGCAGGTAAATCGTATAAATCCGCAATGCGGCGTTGACCTAATGTTACGCTCACTTGGGCAATTTCGGCTTCAACTTGGGCAGTCGTTGGCGCAAATGGAATATCGGCATTCAGCAGTTGCAACCCCGCTACCCCGGCTTGTGCTGCGTCTTTCACTTGCCCTTTGGTCATGGAC
>JALHOR010000136.1 GCA_022842885.1 Anaerolineae bacterium | reverse complement strand
AAATTTCCAGGAAAATTTATTACGAGCATTCAAGGTTTTTCCAGAGATGGGTTTGCCATAGTACAGCTCGCGTCCAATCATTCCTACGACCCAAGCAAAAAATTTGGTTTTATAGACCCAAAAATTACCGTAAACCGTAAACGAAATTCCAAAAAAGAATTGCTGTAATTTATCGTTTCTGCCCGCAAACCCTATTAACAAAAACGCCTCTGTTTTGGAACTTTTGTGCTAAAATACCACTCTAAATCGTTGACATCACCCACTGGTCATTGGGGCAACTGTGTTTGTGAAAAATTGTCCTTTTGGACAGCGTTTTTCCCGCTTAAAAATGTTACAATTGCATTTATGCGCGAAAATGGTTAAGGGTGTGTAAAATTCCTCAAATTCATTCTTGACAGGTCATGTGTCCTATGCGACCATAATGACCCGTTGTGGACATTCACTATGCTTCCTCAACATTGTTTTAGATTAACCCCTTGTCGAGTTAATCACCGTTTTATGCGGGGTCTTTTATCAACGCAAACAAGGAGAACGGAAAGAAACTCATGACTGTATTCCCAGACCATGCGGCAACTTCTGTCAACTTTAATGTCAAAGAGACGATTGTCTTTGACAAAGAGACGAAAAAATCTACGAATCGGCTGATGGGCTTATTCCGGCTCATGCCCGGTTATCGCTGGCGATATGCGTTAGCTCTTGTCATGCAATTTACCGAAGCGTTAAGCAATACGCTGGCGCTGGTGTTGTTAGGGTTCATGGTTGACCAAGTGTTGAACAATCCAGCAGCGAATTTGGTGCCGGCGCTGGTGTTGGTGGCGATAGTGTATGTGCTGCTGGCGATATTGCGCGGCGCATTCTCGTTTACCAGTGGCGCATTGGCGGCGCAAACGGCTGAAGGCATTGCCTTGCGCGTGCGTGATTATCTGTTCGACCATATTCAACATTTGAATTTCGCCTATCACGATAAGATGAAAACGGGCGATTTAATTCAGCGCGTGACATCGGATATTTCAGCGGTGCAGCGGTTTTTTCAAGAGCAAGCCATCGGCATCGGGCGTATTATGCTGCTGTTCCTTGTGAACTTTGTGGCGCTGCTCATCCTGAATTGGGCATTGGGGCTATTTTCGGTGATTGTTGTGCCGATTATCGCCATCATGTCGGTGTTTTTCTTCCGGCGCGTCAGCAAAGCGTGGGATGCTTTCCAAGACCAAGAAGGCAAACTCTCGAATGTGCTGCAAGAAAATCTGAGCGCGGTGCGCGTGGTGAAAGCTTTCGCCCGCCAAGATTACGAAATCAACAAATTTGAACATGAAAACACTGAGCGTTTCCGGCTAGGCGTGGCGTTCATGAAACTTCACGCTTATTTTTGGCCCATCACCGACTTTATCACGGGCGTGCAGATGATGGCTGGTTTCATGGTCGGCGGCTTGATGGCGATTGATGGGCAAATCAGCGTCGGCACATACATCTCGTATGTGGCGATGATTGGCTGGATTATCAACCCCATGCGAAATTTGGGGCGCTTGATTGTGCAAGTCAGCACGGGCTTGGTCTCGTATGACCGCCTTGCCGAAATTATGGCGGAAGATTGGGAAGTATTGGGCAAAGACAAGACACCGCCTATCAGCGACATCAAGGGGCATTTGGTATTCAAAAATGTCTCATTTGAATATGAACCGGGCAAACCGGTCTTGCACGACATCAGCTTTGAAGTGAAAGCCGGGCAAACGGTGGCGTTGTTGGGGTCTACCGGGTCGGGCAAAACATCGTTGGTGAGTTTGCTACCGCGCTTTTATGATTATTCCGGCAGTATCACGCTGGATGGCGTGGAACTGGACGAATATCCGCGTCACTTTTTGCGGGCAAATATCGGTGTGGTCGAACAAGAGCCGTTTTTGTTCAGCCGCAGCATCCGTGAAAATATCACCTACGGCGTTGCCCGTGAAGTGAGCGATGACGAAGTAGAACGCGCTGCTCGTGCGGCTGCCGTGCATGAAGTGATTTTGTCTTTCCCCGAAGGGTATAAGACCGTTGTAGGGGAACGCGGTGTGACGCTTTCCGGTGGGCAGAAACAGCGCACAGCATTGGCACGCACGCTGCTCAAAAATCCGCGTATCCTGATTTTGGATGATGCGACTTCCAGCGTGGATACGGAAACGGAATCGCAAATTCGGGAGGCGCTGGATACGCTGATGAGCAATCGCACGACGTTTATCATCGCCCATCGCATCCAAAGCGTGATGATTGCTGACCAGATTTTGGTCATGGATAAAGGGCGCATTGTGCAGCGCGGCACGCATGAACAACTGATGCGCGAAGACGGTATTTATCGCCAGACCTATGCGATGCAGGCACAGATTGAAACTGAACTCGAAATGGAGTTGATGCATGTCTGAGCATTTTGGATTTGAAGAAGAAGAATTTCAGGGTAGTTACAATCTGCGGACGTTAAGGCGGATTGGCACGCTGCTCATCCCGCATTGGCGGGCAACCATCACATTTGTGGCGGCGATTGCGTTTGTCGCCATTGTGGAAGCCGTCGAGACGCTGTTGGTCTCGCGGGCAATTGACGAAGGCATCAAAGCGGGGAGTGCGGATACACTCATTCAAACGCTGTTGATGTATGGATTTTCGGTGGTGCTGCTGGCAAGCGGCGTCTTCGTCTTCATTTATGTAACGGGGCGCTTGGGGCAGCAGGTGCAGTATGATTTACGCAAGAAATTGTTCAATCATCTGCAAACGCTCTCGCTAGCGTACTATAGCAAGACACCTGTTGGTTGGATTATGTCGCGCGTCGTCTCCGATAGTGAGCGCATCTCGGATTTAGTCTCGTGGGGCTTGCTGGATGTGACCTGGGGGACGGTCAATATTATCACGGCGCTGCTGTTCATGGCGCTGATTAACTGGCAATTGATGCTCGTGGTGCTGCCATTGGTGCCGGTGCTGCTCATCATTGCAACCTGGTTCCAAGCGCGAATTATCGTTGGTTATCGAGACTCGCGCAAAGCCAATAGCAAAATCACAGGCAACTATAACGAGATGATTACTGGCGTGCGCGTGATTAAGGCGCTCAACCGCGAAGAATCATCGCTCGATGAATTTGGGGCGCTGACGCGGCAGATGTATCATTCATCGTATAACGCCGCGTGGTATTCGGCGCTGTTCATGCCCTCAGTGATGATTGCCAGTTCGATGGCGGTGGGCGCAGTGGTCATTATGGGCGGGCGACAAGTTGAAACGGTGGTTGCGGGCGGCATGTCGGTGGGGCAGATTCAAGCGTTTATCTCGTTCATCACGTTCATGATGTGGCCCGTCATGGAAATGGCGCGGGTCTTCGCTAGTTTGCAGCACGCCATCGCGTCGGCAGAACGCTCTTTCTCGCTATTGGATACGCACGCCGACATCGTAAATCGTCCGGCAGCAGTTGACCCCGGCACGATTATGGGTGACATCGTATTTGAGAATGTCAATTTCTACTACGATGAGAAAAAGCCCGTGTTGAAAGACTTTAGCTTGCACGTCAAAGCGGGCGAAACGATTGCGTTAGTCGGCGAAACAGGCGGCGGCAAATCCACGATTGTGAATCTGGTGTGCCGTTTTTATGAACCGCGCAACGGACGTATTTTGTTCAACGGGCGCGATTATACGGAACTCACGATGGATGCCATTCACTCGCGGATTGGGGTGGTGCTGCAAACGCCGCATTTGTTCAGCGGCAGCATCTTAGAGAATATCCGCTATGGGCGCTTGGATGCCAGCGATGATGAAGTCTTTGAAGCGGCAAAACTTGCCGGAGCGCATGAGTTCATTACGACGTTTGAGCAGGGCTATCAGACGGATGTAGGCGAAGGCGGCGGCTTGCTTTCAACCGGGCAGAAACAGTTGATTAGCTTGGCGCGGGCAGTGCTGGCAAAACCAGAATTGTTCGTGATGGACGAAGCCACCAGTTCAGTGGACACGCTGACGGAGGCGCTCATCCAAAAAGGCATGGACGCGCTGATGGATGGGCGCACGAGTTTTATCATCGCGCATCGCCTCTCGACGATTAAGAGCGCCGACAGAATCGTGGTGATTGAAGGTGGGCGCATTAAAGAGATGGGCAGCCACAGCGAGTTATTGCGCCAAAAGGGGCATTACTACAACCTGTATACTAAGCAATTCCGCGAAGAACGCGAAGCTGCGTATCGCAAAGAGTACGCGCCGCAGGGTGAACCGTTGGCAGCAGGGCTATAAAGCAGCCGTTAGCGATTAGCTGTTAGCCATTAGCACAAAAGGGCGTATCCGTTGGGATGCGCCTTTTTGGAATATTACAATCTGTCTTCTTCGTCCGGTTCAACATCTGTCACTTTTGCCAATGCCGCCTCAAATTTTGTGCGGCTGCCCCGCTGCGCCCGTTCTGTAAGATATTCTTCGGTCATCAATGCCGAGATTTTTTCAGCCACTGCCAGCGTAATAAACTGATTCACCGAGACATTATCGCGTTTTGCTAATTCTTCCAGTGTTTTTTGCAAGGAGGTGGGGAGTTCAATGATAAAACTGCTCATGATAATACTCCTATCTTAACGAGAAAATCTTTGGGGGTAAGGATTTTGACGGAAAAGTTTTATCCATCACAATTCTTATCATGCTTCTGCCTTTATGAGTATCAGCATAGGGCAACCAACAACACTTCATGCGTTTTATGATGCGCTAATGCATATTGTTTCGATTGGGTTGCTTCATACACATCACGCTTGAATTTCAAGAGCAAATCAATCAAAGTTTGTTTTGAGGGAATGCCATCATCCCGATAGGAAATGACAAGAATGCTATCCCGGTGCCGGGCGATGAGTGCCTCAAAGGCATCGGTGATGGTGGTGGTATTATTCCAAACAGATTTGATAGGCAATAAGCGCCGGTGCTTGCTACCATAATCAACCTGATTCGCCCATGTTTGATAATTGACCATGCCTTCTAAAAAGTGATAAAAATCGCGGTAATCTACCCCAGTGCCTTTGCGATTTAGATATGGCGGGTCAATGTAAACCAAATCAGCGCCGATCGGGGTGTCGAAGGCATCTAATTGAAGCGCCTGATTTTGCTGTTGATTGTCAAAAACGGCATTATTCGCCTCTTTTATGAATTGGCGAAAATGCGTTTCAAACGGCGTATCCCAAGTGGTTTTATTGCCAAAACTGCGTTCTACCTGAGCCGTCCGCATGTATAGATTAGCCCGATGAAACAAATTATAGGGGCGCTTGATGATACAGGCTTGGAACAGCGCAAAATACGCCAAGGCTTTTTTGTAGGGATTTTCTAGCACATGCTGAATGTTTTGAACCACTTCATCAAGCCAACGGTTTTCAGCAGCGGTGAAATAGATGGATTCAAAGGTATCTTGAATAAATGTTGAATATTGGTTGTCAACGCGCAAGGTAAGCAGTTGTTCGATATCATGATCTGTGAGCATGTCGCCCGAATTTTGAATGAGCGCCAGCCCAATTTGATGGTTAAAAGCCAGTATATCATTATAGAGGACTTGTTTGCCTGCATTTTTGAACATGTGGCTAACTGCACCGGTACCCCCAAAAACATCCAGTACCGTGGAAAATTGTAAATGATATACAGTCTCCCAAATCCATTCTGTGAGGGTACGTTTACTGCCCTGGTAGCGCGTAGAGGGAAATGGGTAATTAAATGGGCGGGTGATATCTGGTGTAAAAAGCGAAAGTTGTTTGGGCAGCATACCTATTCCAAATAGTCATGTCATATCTGCCCGCAATGATAGAGCAATCTAAACCGCTTGTCTAACTTCGATTTTATCCCCCATGTGGGCGTCAAAACTGCGGTATAATTCCATAATATCTGAATACGCCGGGGGTGAGCGATGACGACGATACCTATTCATGGGCATGTAACGCCGGGTTTTGAAGCGGTTGAACGAGCATTCCGCCAAAATTTTGCCGAGCGCAACGAAATCGGTGCGGCGTGTGCTGCCTATTATCGCGGCGAAAAAGTCGTGGATTTGTGGGGCGGCTATCAAGATGCTGCGGCGACCAACCCTTGGGCAGAAGATACGCTGGTTCTGGTATTTTCCACCACCAAAGGCATGGCATCGCTGGCGTTGGCGCTGGCACATTCTCGCGGTTGGTTTGATTACGATGATAAAGTTGCCCACTATTGGCACGCCTTCGCCCAAAATGGCAAAGACAATGTAACCATTCGCCAATTGCTTTCGCATCAAGCGGGCTTGTGCGCGATTGATGAAACCCTCACACTGGAAATTTTGAGCGACACGGAAAAATTATCGAGCATTTTGGCGGCGCAAAAACCCGCGTGGACACCCGGCACACAGCAGGGCTATCATGCGCTGACGCTGGGTTGGTACGAGAGCGAATTATTGCGCCACATTGACCCACAGCGTCGCACCATTGGGCAATTTTTCCGCGATGAAGTGGCAAAACCGCTTGGCTTAGAATTTTATATCGGGTTGCCCGATGATGTGCCGGACAACCGCATTGCGACGCTCAAGACCAATCCCACTTGGAAGCTGCTGCTGAATATGCATAAACTACCGCCTGTTTTTGTGCTGGCAGCTTTTAATCAAACATCACTGACATCGCGGGCGTTTCGTAATCCGCCGCTGATAGGCGATACGGGCGCATTTAATACTCGTGCTGTGCGCCGCGTAGAGATGCCGGCTGCCAACGGCATCGGGCAAGTGCGAAGCATTGCGAAGGCATACAGTGAATTTGCGACGGGCGGCAAAACGCTTGGCATTCGCCCGGCAACGCTGCACGCACTGACCAGCCCCGCGCAGCCGCCATCAGGTGGCATATTCGATTTGGTGCTGCGAACCGAGACGCAATTTTCGCTCGGCTTCATCAAGCCTTTTGGCAAGTATTTATTTGGCAGTCCCAAAGTCTTTGGTCATGCTGGGGCAGGTGGCTCGTTTGCCTGCGCTGACCCCGAATACGAATTATCGTTTGCGTATGCCATGAATCGCATGGATTACTACATGCTGGATGACCCCCGCGAAAAAGCACTGCGCGATGCGGTGTATGCGTGTATTAAACGTTAAAAGGGTGTATGTGTGCTTGGCTAATATTCGGCTTATGTGAAAAATGCCTATTTGTAGGGACACGGCATGCCGTGTCCCTACGGAAAATCATTCGTTTTGAACTTGAGATTTCCGTTTAATCCGTGTTGACATGGCTCACATAATACCGCGCTCGTACCCGCTGGATATATAACTCGCCTTGCAGTTGCCAGCCCCATGCCGTTTTTATTTCCGGGCGATTATGGGGTGTTAAAATCAACAAAGCATCGGCGAGATGTGCCAACGCCACACACACGCCGGGCAACCATGATGCCGCTGCGAGATGTAATGCATAACTGCACACAATCAAACTAAAGCGTGTCTCTGCCAGAACGCCATTGGCAATATCCTCAAAAGAATGAGGCAAGGCGGTTAAGCCGGTGCGTGCCAAATAGGCAGCGCCCGTGTAGGGGTCGCTGCCCGTGATGTTGTCACACCCCAATTCGCGCACAACCAGCGTGACTTCGCCACTGCCACACGCCAAATCTAACACGCTAGTTAAATCGGGTTGCCAATGGGCGACCGCCGCTTTTAACGCTGCCGCTAAGTGTGCCTCATGCGGATTGCGATAGGCGATGCCATGCTGCTGATAATAAGGGGTTGCGCCATTTTCGACGTAGGCTTTGCGGATAGACATGCACACAAGTCCATAAAATGTTTTGGATTGAACTTCGCTCAACTTCAAAACGAGTGATTTTCAGGAGGGTCGAGGCATGCCTCGACCCTGCAACAACGTCTTTTTCACGCAATCTGAACATGAGCCTTGAATTTTATGCTAATGCTGTGCGGCACTGTGGCATTACAGCACCAATTCTGCCATCAAGCGCACCACGTCAATATCAAACGTTTGCAGATTCAGCGTGGTAATATCGCTGTCTTGCCATAATTGTATGCGGTCTTTGATGCGGGCTTTTGAGCCGACCAGCGCCACTGCGTCAACTAAAGCATTCGGGACAGCGACAATCGCTTCGGCTTTTTTGCCATCCAAATACAAATCCTGAATATGCTTCGCTTCTGCCTCAAACCCGTAACGCACCGCCAATTCGTTATAAAAATTCTTGTCGCGGGCGCCCATGCCACCGATATACAGCGCCAAGACGGGTTTAATTTGGTTATATGCCATCTCCAAATCATCGTCCAGTACCACCTGAACAGAAGGGGCAATATCAAATGTCTCGATGCTTTTGCCCGCTTTTTTCAATCCGGTTTCGACCTGCGATTGGAAATAATCGGGGTAACGCTCTGGCGAGAAGAAAATTGGCAGCCAACCATCGGCAAGTTCGGCGGTCAGTTCAACATTTTTAGGTCCAATGGAGGCGATATAAATGGGCATGTCTTTTCGCCCATGCAAAATACTTTTCAGCGGCTTGCCCAGTCCAGTGGCATCTTCGCCGTGATAGGGGATGTGATAATATTCACCTGCAAATTCCAACGGCACTTCGCGGGCAAAAATGGTGCGTAAAATCTGCACGTATTCGCGGGTTTTGCCCAATGGTTTGCCATAAGCGACACCGTGCCAGCCTTCAATCACTTGGGGTCCCGATAATCCTAAACCCACCAACATGCGTCCACCGGATAGGGCATCCAGCGTCATGGCGGTCATGGCAGTCATAGCGGGGGTGCGGGCGGACATCTGCATAATTGCCGTGCCAAGTTTGATAT
Source organism: Anaerolineae bacterium (assembly GCA_022842885.1). Lineage (GTDB taxonomy): Bacteria > Chloroflexota > Anaerolineae > Aggregatilineales > Phototrophicaceae > JALHOR01. The sequence goes on along the minus strand of JALHOR010000136.1, from coordinate 4,393 downwards.
TGTGCGTCAATGCGCCAATCCATGCCAGCGGTGTAATCGCATCACTGCCGTAGGCTTCCGATGTCCACACCGAATGATAGCCTAATCTATCTGCTTCTTGAATCATCTCAATCGGCAGCATCATGTCTTTGCCAGAATAGCCCACCATCAATCCCAAACGCATCACCCATCTCCTAGAAAAAATCTATTCTCGATTCGATTATTTGGCAAACAGTGTGACACAGCACTGGCGTTTTTGCAAATCAGCGCACGGCGTAATATGATAGACTCATTCAAGGGTGTGGGCGCGATGTGGCGGCTGTTCGCGGACATCAAATGACATTATTCGTTAAAGTTTTCTATCTTTCGGCAAGCCGCATGTTCACATTAAGTCAATATCGCCTACAATGACAGTGTGTAATCAATTCAGTATTGCGAATCCTTCATGAATTTCTCAAATAGTTTGCCTGCCATTGGACTTAGCCTAACCACCGATACCCTACACGCCGCTTTGGTGACGCCCGATGGCGTCTTGCATTCACCGTTGTACCAACCTTTACTTGCTATCGAGAGCCGTTTGAACGTGCTGCGCCAAACAGCCGATGCGTGCCGCCAATTGTTATCTACGGCGGGCTTAACGCCGAGTGATATTGCAGGTATCGGCGTGGCAGTACCCGCTACCGTGAATCTGCAAACCGGCGCGATTGACAGTATGGACAACCATTTGCCGGGCTGGCAAGGCACAGAAATCGCGGCGATTTTGCGCGAGACGACGGGCTGTTTTACGGTCGTGGAAGAAAGCATTCAGCTAACGGCATTAGCAGAAGCCCATTTTGGCGGCGGGCAAGCGATGCAGCGTCTGTTATATATCCATGTGGATACTACGATATGCGGCGCGATTATCGAAAATGGGGTTATTTGGCGCAGCAGCTATTCGCACTCAGAGGCAGTAGGTGGGTTGGTTGCCGATTGGAAAGGGCTAAAACCGGTCACGCTCAACGAAGTTGCCTCCACGCAAGGTATTGTTCGCAGCTATCACAGTCGGTCACGCGCCAACAGCCGCCCAGAATTTGCCGAAATTCGCCGTTTGGCAGTGGATGATGCCCTAGCGCGGCGCGTTATCCGCGATGCTGGACGGATCGTTGGCACCATTTTAGCGCCCGTAGCAGCCATGATTGACCCGCAGCAGGTGTTGATTGGCGGGAATGCCGTCACCACCGATGAACTCTGGTGGCAGGCGTTTGAAACAGCATTTTATCGTTATTTGCCGCCGCAACTGGATACCGTGCTGCTGACGCACGCCTCGCTAGCCGCCGATGACGCAGCATTGCCCGGCGCAGCGTATCGCGTGTGGCAAAGTGCTACTCTTTGATGCCCGCCGCTGCCAGAATAGTTCGTAGCATGGTTGCGGCTAAACGCATCGTTTCGGTACCATCCAATCCGGCTTGATTATCGCCCGATAGACCGGGTTGCAGCGTGATATTGCCCTGATAATCATTCCGGCGTAAGAGTGTCAACAACTCGCGCAAGCGCCCATCGCCTTCTCCCGGCAAACACGTTTGTTTATCGCTGAGGTTGGCATCGTGCAGGCATACATCGCCCACATATTTCAGCAGCATTCCTTGATATTCCGAAACTTGTTCATTCACCCCAGCTTGGACAAAATTGCCCGGATTCCATGCCAAGCGCACCCACTCACTTTTGACGCCGTGCAGAATGCTGTGAATATTGCCCGGAATATCGCCCGCAGTGCCGGGAGCATTTTCAATCAGGAGGGTGATTTGGGTGGCTTCTGCCAGTTGCGCGAGATGCCGCAAGCGCCCGATAGAGGCACCCATAAAATCAGCCGAGCGCGTTTCCGGCGGAATTTCGCCCGCCGTTAGGCGAATGCGCCGCGTGCCGAAAAATTGGGCGAGCGCCATGAGGCGTTCCAAATTGGCAATGGCATCGGAGAGGGGAGATGTCAACAAGACGGGAATATGCGTGCCAACGATGCTCTGAATCGTGATGCGGGCTGTCGCGCACCGTTGTTTGAGTTCGGTTGTTTCGGCATCGTTCAAGTGCTGCACAGGTTTTCCCCATGCCGAGCGAATGTCTATACCCGTCATGCCCATATCGCGCAGGCAGGCAAGTTGCAGCACAGGGTCAGCAGCAATTTCGTCGCCTGTGACGCTGATAAAAAAAACGGACATGGGTGTTGTTTACCAACCCGAATCAGCGGGAAAAAGGTTTACATAATCGGTGCGTATGCGTTCCCCTGCCGTCATATCGGCAACGGCATCGCGCCAAGTGAGGAAATGCGCGGTTTCGCGGTGTTGGGCATGGGCTTCTTTCGCCCGATACACTTCCACCAGCAAAAAGCGCGTGGGGTCATCGGCTTGTTGCAGCACATCAAAGCGGACAACGCCCGGTTCTTGCACGCTGTTCCGCGCATTTTCCAGCGTTGCCGCATGGAAGGCGTCCACAAATTCGGGTTTGACTTGAATATGAACAAGAAGAATATGCATGGATTTTTACCCTGTTGGTTGTTAGTCATTTATTGAACCGCAAAGGCGCAAAGAACGCCAAGAAACTTATTGCTGTTGCAGCAAATCAGCGACCAAGCCTGTCCAGCCTGTTTGATGACTTGCGCCTAAGCCCGCGCCGTTATCGCCATGAAAATATTCATAAAACAGCACATAATCGCGCCAATGAACATCGGTCTGGAAACGAGTATTGCCGCCAAAAACTGGGCGCTCACCATCCGCATCGCGCAAGAACAACGCCGATAATCGCCGCGTTAAATCATTGGCGATAGCGTCTAACGTTAGCATTTGCCCGCTGTTTGTGGGATATTCTACCAGAAAATCACTGCCATAATAACGATGGTATTTTCGCAGTGCTTCAATCAATAAATAATTAATCGGAAACCAGACGGGACCGCGCCAATTGCTGTTCCCGCCAAATAACCCGCTGCGACTTTCGGCAGGTTGATAATCAATGCCAAAGGTTTGCCCGCCAAGTGTCACATGATAGGGCTGCTGCTCATGGTGTTTCGATAGCGAGCGAATGCCAAATGGCGATAAAAATTCATTTTCATCCAGCAAATAATGCAACACGCGCCGCAAGTGGTCTTCATTGGGGATGGAGAAAAGATGGGCGCTGCCATAACCGGGAACATCACTGCGCGAAAGATTGGCGGCTAAATCGGGGCGATGCTGCGTCAGCCAGCCAATGCTGCGGGCAAATGCCGGAAAACGATTGAGCGTTTCTTGCCCGATGGTTTCGACGGCAATTAGGGGCATCAAGCCAACCAATGACCGGACGCGCAACGGCAATGCCTGTCCATCCGGCAGGCGCAGCACATCATAATAAAAACCATCGTCTTCATCCCATAAGCCCACGCCGCCGCGCGTGCTGCCACTGATGGCAACCGCAATCCACAAAAAATGCTCATAAAATTTGATTGCCATATCTTCATAGGCGGCATCGTGTTCTGCCAATGCCAGCGCAATATTCATCATGACCAAACAATAAAATCCCATCCACGCCGTGCCATCGGATTGATTGATGTAGCCGCCTGTGGGGAGGGGGGTGCTGCGGTCAAACAGGCTGATGTTATCCAGCCCCAAAAAACCGCCCTGAAAAATATTGCGCCCTTCAGCATCTTTGCGGTTGACCCACCACGTAAAATTGAGCAGCATCTTATGAAAAATGCGCTTCAAAAAGAGCGTATCGCGTTTGCCATCCATCTCGTAAATGCGCCATGCTGCCCACGCATGAACAGGCGGATTGACATCGCCAAATGCCCATTCGTAAGCGGGCAATTGTCCGTTGGGGTGCATGTACCATTCGCGGGTCAGCAAGATAAGCTGCTGCTTGGCGAACTCCATATCCACCTGCGCCAGCGGAATACAATGAAATGCCAAATCCCAACCCGCATACCAAGGATATTCCCATTTATCTGGCATGGAAATAATGTCGAAATTATTGAGGTGCTGCCATTCGCTATTCCGCCCGATTTTGCGTTGGGCAGGGGGTGGTGGCGCTGCCAAATCGCCCTTTAACCATTGTTCCATATCGTAATAAAAGACTTGTTTGCTCCACAGCATTCCAGCGTATGCCTGTCGCTGAACGCGCTTTTCATCTTCGGTCAGGCTGGCAGGCTGAATATCGGCATAGAATTGGTCGGCTTCGGCGCGGCGCTGCTGAAAAATGGTAGCGACATCCTGCTGCGGTGGGTGATATTCAGCAGCACATAATTGTAATTGCAGCGTGTAGGTTGCCCCGCTAGGGATTTGCAAGCGATAGACCGCGGCGGCTTTTGTGCCGGTCTGTGCCGGATTAACAGCCGTTGTTTCGTTCTGAATGATATAGCTATGAAAGGCATCTTTGACATAGGGGGTGGTATTCGGTGTGCCAAATAAGCGTTCTG
>JALHOR010000135.1:12250-13248 GCA_022842885.1 Anaerolineae bacterium | reverse complement strand
ATGCCATCGCGTTTCATGCGCCGACGCTCTTAGGCGGCACGGTGACGACGATTAACCCCCTCTACACGCCGGATGAAATCGCCAATCAACTGAACGATTGCAACGCCAAATATATTGTCACGATTCCGATGTTCTTAGAGAAAGCACAAGCAGCGCAGGCAAAATCCAAGATTGAAGAAATTTTTGTGTTTGGCGAAGCAGAAGGCGCGACCCCCTATATGTCCCTGCTGCAAAATGAGGGTACGCTGCCCGAAGTGACGATTGATGCTAAAAATGATGTGATTGTGCTGCCCTACTCCAGCGGCACAACAGGCTTGCCCAAAGGCGTGATGCTGACGCACTACAATCTTGTGTCCAACATTTGCCAAATTGCCGGTTCCGATATGGATTTTACGGGCGATGATGTGATGATTGGCGTGCTGCCCTTCTTCCATATATATGGCATGATTGTCGTGATGAGCTATATCTTGTATCGCGGCGGTACAGTGGTCACGATGCCACGTTTTGATTTAGAAGAATTTTTGAAAATCATGCAAAGTTATAAAGTGACGGTGGCGTGTTTAGTGCCGCCGATTATTCTGGCATTGGCGAAACATCCTATGGTTGCCAATTATGATTTATCGCAGTTGCGCTTGATTTTCTCAGGTGCTGCCCCGCTGAGTGCCGATGTCCAAAACGCGGCTGCCCAACGCCTCGAAACGCACGTTGTTCAGGGCTACGGCTTGACCGAAACTAGCCCGGTTACGCATGGCACGCCTGCGGGCAGAGTGAAATCCGGCGCGGTGGGTCCCAGCTTGCCCAATGTCGCGGTGCGAATTGTCAATTTTGAGACGGGCAATGATGCCGGAGACCGCGAACCCGGTGAAGTGTGGTTGCATGGTCCCAATGTGATGAAAGGCTATTTGGGCAAAGCCGATGCGACTGCCGCCATGTTGGATAACGACGGTTGGTTGCATACGGGCGATATTGGTTATGTAGATGAGGATGGCTATCTCTAC
>JALHOR010000135.1:0-12240 GCA_022842885.1 Anaerolineae bacterium | reverse complement strand
CGACGGCTCGCAAGGCGAGCTTTGCACGCGTGGACACGTGGTCATGTTGGGCTATTACAAGAATCCCGAGGCCACGGCCAAGGCCATCGACCAGGAAGGTTGGCTGCACACGGGCGATATTGGGTATGTGGACGAAGACGGTTATTTGTATGTCGTAGACCGTATCAAAGAATTGATTAAATACAAAGGGATGCAAGTTGCCCCGGCTGAATTAGAAGGCGTTCTGCTCACTCACCCCGCCATTGCCGATGCCGCTGTGATTGGCGCATTGGACGAAGAAGCGGGCGAAGTGCCAAAAGCCTTTGTCGTCCTCAAACCGGGGCAAACCCTTTCGGCAGAAGAAGTCATGACTTTTGTGGCAGAGCGTGTCGCGCCGCACAAAAAAATCCGCCGCTTAGATTTTGTAGACACCATTCCCAAATCCGCTTCCGGCAAAATTTTACGCCGGATATTGGTGCAACAAGAACGCGAAAAGAACTAGCGGCAGCAAATTTTGGATTGTGTTGGCATGATGATGCAATTTCAATAAAATAATCAGGCGTGTGTAGGGGCGACCCGATGTGGTCGCCTGCCGGGGGAGCGCACGTAGGCGCTTCCCTACAGTGACACAATTAAATTTTGGCTCATGTTCAGATTGCGTGAAAAATGCATGGTTGTAGGGTCGAGGCATGCCTCGACCCTACGGAAAATCACTCGCTTTGAATTTGAGACGTTACTTTTAATCTGCGCTATCATGCCCGCCAACATCTTGGCGATTTTTACGATATTGCTTTATGAGGATACCCAATGTTCAACACCGAAACTCTTGTAAATAATCCCACATTTCAGCGGGTAGCGCGGGCAATGGCATTATTGACTGGCATTGTCTTTCTATTCTTGACAGTCCTATTTTTAACGCGCTCACCGTTGGCACGCAGCATTTGGCCCTGGAGCTACACCACCCTTTCACCATTGTCGTATGTGTTTTTGGCGTCCGTTACTTTTTCGGTTGCCATACCGCTGTTGTATATGGCACTCATCGGTGATTTATCGCTAGCATTGAGGGGCGCATTTAATCTGGGGACAGTTTTTGGCGGGTCAGGCATCTTCATGCTGCAAACTTACCCGTTGCAACCTGCCAGCAATCAGCAGCGTGTTTTGAATGGGGCTATCTTTTGTTTTCTCATGGTGTTTGGGTCGCTCGTCACTTGGTGGACAACGCGCAAGTTCAAATTTGCGGAAACACGCCCAACACCCAAACTCGTACACGTCTCTTTTGGCATCTATATGGTCGTATTGCTGATTGCAGGGATTTTGCTGATTCTCAAGCAACCTATATTCCCGTGGCGCTTAAGTGGCGAAGCCTCGATTGTGTATGGTTGGTTTTTCTTGGGGGCGGCGGTATATTTTGGACATAGTGTGCTGCGTCCGGCGTGGGGCAATGCTAAGGCGCAATTGCTGGCATTCTTGGCGTATGATGTGGTGTTGTTGCTACCGTTTTTGGCATTATTCTCCACAGTTGAACCCGACTTGTTCTGGAATTTGGTAATTTATACCATTGTTTTGATATACAGCAGCATCGTGTCTATCTACTATTTGTTTGTGCATCCCGAAACGCGCTGGCGGTTGCGCCATATCTCCTAACAAAATGCACTTATCTCTGCATTTACTATCCCTGTGTTGATTGATGCTGAACATGGGGGTGTTTTGATGACAGGATGATACCCAAGAGGATACAAATGACTAAATCACTCGAATACTATCTCACACTTCCGTACACCATCGAAATTTTCCCAGATATAGATGAAGGCGGCTACGTTGCCCGCGTGCGTGAACTGCCCGGTTGTATGACACAGGCAGATACTTGGGAAACATTAGAAACTATGATAAACGATGCCAAACGCGCTTGGCTAGAGAGTGCCTTGCAACACGCCGACCCTATCCCTGAGCCAGAACGCCTGCCTGTAATGCCTTAACCCAAAATTGCGCTTATCTCTGCTTTTACTATCCCTGTGTTGATTGATGCTGAACACAGGGATAGTTTGGTATGATTTCTTAATCCTGCGATTCAGTGCCGATTTTTTCAACGACACTGATGATACGACGTTGGCGGGTTTCGGGCGTTTTGGCATCTTCCACTTGCCGGACAAACTCTTTGCGCTTGCTGAACGCCAATGCATCAAAAATGGCACGAGCGCCCTCTTTGGCTGCCAGTGCCGCGGCTAAATCCTCTGGGACAGCCACAGTACGCGGTTCTGTATCGAGTTCAAGGCTGACTTCAACTTCATCACCCGCGTTCAGACCGGATGCTGTGCGATGTTCTTGACTCAAAGGCAGCATAAACACATCACCATAGGCAGCCACCGTACTGCGATAGGTATACCCTGCCAGCGTCACTTTCACAGCAGGTTTTTTGCTTTTGCCCAGCGCCGCCACTGCCTCTGCCGGAACACGAATACCGGTTGCGTTTTTGCCATCTGCCTGAATGATGGTTGTAGTGAAAATCGCTTTCATGATATTTCTTATGTTCTCCTATTAAACCAGCCAATTCATGCTTGTGCCGGGATTATTTGATGTGCCATACACCCGCGTATTTCTTGCGATATTTGGGGTTAGCTTCGGTCTCGATTAGTGCCAATGTGGTTAATTTGCACATATGTTCTATGATATAAATGATTGGCGTAGAAAGCAATAGGTCATCATAGAAGTCAATCAACGTAAAGCGTTTAAAAACGAAACTAACTGCCAAAACGCCAAAAACGCATACCACAAGTAGGTTGCGTTATTGATTAGGTCTTATGGGATATGGGGTTTGTGACAAAGCTATTCTCAGCGTCCTTTGCGGAGTGTCCATGCTAATTGTACGGCTTTGCCCGCGTCTGGTACGCCTGCCCCTTGCCGTTCTGGCGGTAGGTGGTGAATGCGGTGGGCAACTGTTTTGAGCATGGCACTCACTTGTTTGGGCTTCAGTTTGGGGTTTGCCTCTAACATTTGCGCCACAATCGAACTGATGATGGGCGCAGCGACGGATGTGCCATCCACATATTGATAATGCTCATCTACCAATTTTAGCTCGTGAATGCGATGTTCTAAGCGATGAAAAAAACGCTCGCCGCGATGGGCTTCTTCATGGGCGATATGCAAATCGGGCAGCCCATGTTCAAATAAGTCCGTCAGCGCCGGTTCACTGCTGCCGTTCAACAATTTGCCGAGCCATTGTGCCTCTTTCGCCACTTGCGAAGTCGGCAGAATGGGCGACGCGACCCACTGCGCCGGGGCAATCACATCTGGCTTGTGCGATAAATCGTGCGCGACGCCAAAATTGCTGTGATACCCCTGCCAATGATGCGAATCCATCGTGTTCATATCGTTGTAGCCCCCCACAACAATCGCTTCGGGGGCGCTGGCGGGTGGCAGCACATGGCGCTCACCATGATTGCCTGCCGCAATCACCACCACCACGCCCGCCGCTACCAACTCATGTACGGCTTGGTGCAGCGGATAATCCGCATGAGAATTGACGTAATCGCCACCGACAGACACATTCACCACGCGAATATGAAATTTTTTGTGATTTTTCAGCAACCATTGGAAGCCGCGCAGAATATCCGCTTCTTTTACTTGCTCATCGGGGCTGCTGACTTTGATGAGGATTAAATCGCTTTCGCACGCCATGCCATGATATTTGCCGCTGTTGATACCGCCATTGCCCGCACCGATAACGCTGGTCATTTGCCCATGCCACACAAAACGCTCACAGGCTGACACTGCTGTCGCCTGCGTGCTGAAGTGGTCGGTGGTGCAATCTACATGCGTAATAATCCGGCTGAGAATATCGGGGTGGTCATAAAAACCCGCATCAATAAACGCGATGACCACCCCGCGCCCGGTGTAATCGGGGAGGGCGTGCATTCGCTGCGGGGTTGTGAGTAAGCCATGCGGGACATGCGGGTATACAGGATAACCGGGGCGAAAATAATGGGCTTGCATAAGCTAAATCCATACGGATGAGCGATGTCAATAGTCATGTAAACAAGAATGTGTCGTATTGTAACTAGCGAGCAGCAAATGAGCAACAAAAAGCAACAAACGACAATAATCAAAAATAAATCACAACCAAGCCTCAACGACGATATTCATCGCCGCAATCGCCAATCGCTTGGAATAAATCGCGGGATTGGTCAGTGATAGCGTGAATGTGTGCCATATCATCAGCATCCAGCGCAAATGAAAATACACGGGCATTGTCTTCAAAATGGTCGCGCAGCCCCAACCGCGCCCCGGCAATCACCCCTACCACCGCAGGTTTATCCAGAATGTAGCGCACCGCCACATTATCCAGCGTGACCTGATATTTATCGGCAATCTGTTGTAGCACGCGCAGCAAATCTTGGAATAATTGCCACCCACCCCACATATCAATCATCTGTTTATATTTGCGAAGGCTGGCAGTATCCAATTGAACGCTCCCCGGCTCTGGTTGGTTCAGGTATTTGGCGCTCAACAAGCCGCCGCACAGCGTCCCATACGTCAGCAGCGTGATATTGTTCTGCTGGCAATAGGGCACCATTTGCACCTCTGGGCGCCGGTCTATAATGGAATACTGCACCTGATTCGAGACTATCGGAATCCCGCCATCCACAATCAAACGCAGATTGGCAGTATCAAAATTGGTCAGCGCCAAATGCCGAATTTTGCCCACTGCTTGCAATTCCATCAGGTAACGCAGCGCATCCAAATAAGCGCGGTCACGATACAACCACCAATGAAATTGCAGCACATCCAACGTGTCCATGTTCATCCGACGGCGCGAAACATCTACGGCTTGTTCAACTTGTTGGCGCGAGATGGGACCCGGGCGTGGCACCCATTTAGTGAAAAAATGGGCTTTTTCACGGTCTGATGCGGGCAAGGTGGGCTGAAATTTGCCCACAAAATCTTCGGCGGGTCCATAATGGTCTGCCAAATCCCAAGTGACGAAGCCCGCTGCATGATAGCGATGCATACTGGCGATAGCGGCTGCCGGGTCTATCGTGCCATGAGCGCCGGAGACTTGCCACAAACCATTTAAGATACGGCAAATTTGTATATCTGGAGTAAAATGAGCATAAGCAGACTCAGGAAGCGACATAATCAAACCTATCGAATATGAACATCGGCTATTATAGCAAATTATTCATGCTATGTTTTATGAAAAATTAACTCGCTCTTGACACACGCTTAACGAAAGCGCGGTCTACTTACGTTATATTACATGGTATCATCAGCAGCGATACCTGTCGGTTTTGCGACTCGTGACGCCTCAGCATGGTCACATTCGCAATACTTAACCATGAAATAATTTCTGAGTCAGCGAGAGTGCGCCATGGCAGAAGAGAAAAAGACGTACATGCCGGATAGTACCGACAAACCTTTCACCGGTCTGGTGCGAGAATGGTACAATGATAACACGATTGTCCTCTATCGGCTCATTGGTGTGTCACAAGATATCATTGACAATTGGGCAAAATTGGTGCTAACAACGCTGGAAGAATGGGACAAGACCAAGCCGTATTTGGCGATTCATGATTTATCGCAATCGGGCGTGTCGCTGCAATATGCCGCGATGGTCAACTTCGATATGATGAATATCGGCATCTCGTTAGAAGGACGTATCGCCGCTGAAGATATTTTTGATAAACATGACGATTGGCGCGGGTTTGTTGCTGTCAATTTTAATTTGTCGCTGTCTGGGCAGACCAATCGCAAGCTCATGAACTTTTTGAATCGCAATCATCCCAATATTCAATATCGTTCATTTTATAACCGCAACAAATGCGTGCGCTGGTTAAGCACGGGTGCCGCTGATACACAAGAGCTAAAGGCACTGGAAGACGGAAAATCGTTCGCTGGCAGCGATGAAAATTCTAACGATGGCGAATAAGGTTATCAATGACGGGCGACGTATATTTCAGGACGAGGCACTGCCTCGTTTTTTGTTATAATAGCCCCAAACCACTCATGGATGGATGACACCGATGGATACCCAAGCAGGCAAAGTGATTAAAAGTTATGCGATTGAAGGCTTAATCGGCACGGGGGCATTTGGCGCAGTCTATAAAGCGCGGCAAGCCGTTGTCGAGCGCGAAGTCGCTATCAAAATCATTTGGCCCGCCTTTGCCAATCATCCCAATTTTATCCGGCGGTTTGAGGCAGAAGCGCAGCTTGTGGCGGGTTTAGAACACCCCTACATCGTGCCATTGTACGATTATTGGCGTGACCCGGATGGGGCGTATATTGTCATGCGGTTGCTGCGCGGCGGGCATTTGCGCGGGCAATTGGGCAATGGCGATCGTTGGGATGTGCGTGACATCAACCGCTTTTTGGGGCAAGTGGGCGCGGCAATGGCGCTAGCACATCGCTATGGCGTGGTGCATCGGGATATTAAACCGGAAAATATCTTGCTGGATGAAGACCGCAACGCTTATCTTGCCGATTTTGGCATCGCCCAAATTGTCAGCACCACCCGCGAAGACGACGAATTTAGCAGCATGGGGTCGCCTGCGTATGCTGCCCCCGAACAATTTTCCGGCGGCATCACTTCGTCTCAGAGCGATATTTACAGCTTGGGCGTGGTGTTGTATGAGATGCTCACAGGCGAACATCCTTTTCCTGATTTGGAAAACCTGACCGGCACGCAGTTAATCGAAATGCGGAGCAGTGTGGCATTGCCGTCGCTGCTGCAAAAACGCCCCGATTTGCCGCCGATGCTGAATGATGTTGTGCAAAAAGCCACCGCCATTGACGCTAAAAAACGCTTCCCCGATGCGCTCAGTTTGGCAGCCGCCTTCCAAGCCGCCAGCGGGCAAGGCACGCGCAGCAGCATTAGCATCACCACTGCCGAAATTGCCAGCACCATCCCCAATCCGTACAAAGGCTTACGCGCTTTCCAAGAAGCCGATGCCCAAAATTTCTTCGGGCGGGAAACGTTGGTACGCCGCTTAGTGAATCGGCTGAAAGAACCGGGCGAGTATTCACGCTTTTTAGCTGTTGTGGGTCCCAGTGGGTCGGGCAAATCCAGCGTCGTAAAAGCCGGGCTGCTGCCTGCCCTGCGGCAAGGGGTGCTGCCTGCTTCTGAGACGTGGTTCTTTGATGAGTTTGCGCCGGGTTCACAGCCATTCCAAGAATTAGAAAATACACTGACCGGATTAGCCAGCAATCCCCCGGCGCACCTAGCGCGGCGGTTACGCGCCAGCGCCGATGGCTTACGCGATGTTTTGAACGAAGTGCTGCCGCCAGATGGCAGCGAATTATTTTTGTTCATAGACCAATTTGAAGAAATTTTTACACTGGTGGATGAGCCAGAAAACGTCAATCTGTTCATCGCGGCGTTGTACAACGCGGTCATCGCGCCCAATAGCCGTTTGCGCGTGGTGATTACCATTCGTGCTGACTTTTATGACCGCCCGCTGTTGCAACCACGTATTGCCGATTTGGTACGCGAAAGAACTGAAGTCGTCGTGCCGTTATCGCAGCAAGAATTAGAAAGTGTCATCGTGGAGCCAGCGCGGCGCGTGGGCGTGACGATTGACAGCGGTTTGATTGCCGCCATCGTTGCCGAAGTCAAAGAACAACCTGGTTCGCTGCCGCTGTTGCAATATACCCTGAGCGAATTGTTTGAACGGCGTGAAGGCTCGCTGATTACCCTCCAAGCATACCGTGATTTGGGCGGCGTGCGCGGGGCGCTGGCGCAGCGGGCAGAAGAATTATTCCAACAATTGAACGCCGAAGAACGCGAGGCACTGCGCCAATTGTTCTTGCGGCTGATTACGCTGGGCGAAGGCACAGAGGATACACGCCGCCGCGCTTTATTGGGCGAAGTCACTGCCCTGCAAGATAGCCTTGGCAGCCATGACCCGCAGATGATGCGCCGCTTGATTGATTTTCTGGGCAAATCGCGCTTGCTGACGTTTGACCGCGACCCTGCCACGCGCAGCCCAACCCTAGAGGTCGCGCACGAAGCCATCATTCGGGAGTGGGGGCGGCTGCGGGCTTGGTTGGATGACAGCCGTAACGATGTCCGTATGCAGCGCACCTTAGCGGCATTGGCGGCGGATTGGGATGTGTCGGGGCGCGATAGCGGCTTTTTGATGCGCGGTATCCGCTTGGATAACTACGAAAAATGGGCGCAAGCCACGACGTTGGCGCTGACTGATAGCGAAAATCGCTTTATCACTGCCAGCCTTTCCGAAAAACACCAACGCGCTCAAGAAGAAAAAGTGCGCCAAGAACGCGAAAAAGTATTGGAACGGCGCTCGGTGCAGCGATTGCGCTTGCTAGTGGGCGGTTTGGCAGTCATGGTATTGGGTGCGTTTATCTTAACGGGGTTCGCCTTTAATGAACGCAGCATTGCCGAAAGTGAACGTAGTCGCGCTGTCGAAGCCCGCGCTACTAGCGATGCCAGCGCCCGTATCTCGCAAAGTTTGGCGCTGGAAGCTGGCGCTCGCCGGGCATTAATTGAAGATGATGGCGATTTGGCGCTGAGTTTGGCATTGATGGCGAATGATGTGGAAGGCGCTCCGGTACAATCGCAGCGCACACTGGCAGAAGTGGCATTTTCGCCGGGGACGCGCTTGTTATTATCAGCAGAAACCACCGACGATGCCCACACTGCCGAAGTGCCGGGCGCTGCTATCAGCGCCGATAACCGCTATTTAGCCTCTGGTTCGTTGGATGCCACCGTCAAAATTTGGGAAGCTAACACGGGCAACCTGCTCCATACATTGACAGGACATAATGGCGATGTGGAATTTGTCGCTTTCAGCCCCGATGGGCAATATCTGGTATCTGCCGCGACAGATTTTCAAGCGATTTTATGGGATGTGGCGACAGGGGCAGAATTACGGCGCTTTAGTGGGCATACCGACCCGGTGCGGGCGGCATTGTTTACGCCAGATGGCACGCAACTCATCACCGCTGCCAGCGATACGTTTTTGATTTTGTGGGATATTGCCAGCGGGCAAGAAATCCGCCGTTTTGTGGGGCATGAGCAAGCAGTAGAATCGGCGGCACTCAGCCCGGATGGCACGCTGTTATTGTCTGGGGCGCGGGATGGCAAATTGTATTTATGGGATGTTGCCAGCGGGCAACGTTTGCGCGAATTTGTAGGGCAAGGCAGCAGCACCATCTACGATGTTGCCTTCAGCCCGGATGGCACGCGGGCAGTATCTGGCGCTGGCGACGGGGCATTGTTGGGCTGGGATGTGCTGACGGGCTTGCAACAAGCGCGATTTGTGGGCAGCAGCCGTGCCGATGTGCGGGCAGTTGCCTTCGCGCCCGATGAGGCACGACTGTATTCAGCGACGAGTGATGGCATTATTCATGTTTGGGATACCACCACAGCATTGGAAATCAATCGCTTGGTCGGACACCACGACGCCGTGCAAGGCTTGGACATCAGCCGCGATGGACGCTGGTTGCTTTCGGGGGGCAATGATGCCACGTTACGCCTGTGGAATATTGGCATACCGGGCGCAGCGGCAGAACTGCAACCGCATACCGGGCGCGTGAGTGGTTTAGTGTACAGCGCCGATGGCAATATGTTGTTTTCGGTGTCTGCTGATGGCACGTTGCGCGGAAGAGATTTTACGACGCAGCAAGAAAAAGCCTATTATCAAAATCCAGAGATGACCTTGCAGGCAGTGGCAATCACGGCAGATGGTGCAGTGGCGGCATTGGGGTCGCGGCAAGGGGATTTAATCTTGTTGGATATGGCAACCGGGGCAGAATTACGCCGCTTGACCGGGCATACCGATACCATTGAATCGCTCATTTTCTTAGCGAATGGGCAGCAGTTAGTCTCTGCCGGGGATGATGGGCTGATTATCTTATGGAATGTTGCCGATGGCAGCGAAATCCGACGCTTTGCCGGGCATGATGGCGCAGTGTATAGTGTGGCGCTGACTGTCGATGAGACGCGCTTGGCATCCGGGGGGCGCGATGATTTAGCGATATTGTGGGATGTGACGACCGGTGCAGAAATTCGGCGCTTCGCCGGGCATACCAATTCGGTACATTCGGTGGCAATCACGCCCGATAGCACGCGCCTGATTACCGGTTCGCGGGATGCTTTCATGATTGTGTGGGATATTGAAACGGGGGCAGAAATTGCCCGCTTGAACCCCAACGCGGGGACAGTGGCGGCGCTGTCGTTTGCGCCCGATGGCACGTTGCTTTCTGGCACGGGGGGCGGCGCGGTCATTCGTTGGGAAATGACGACCTATACCGAAGTGCAGCGGTTTGAAACGAATAATGCTCAGGTATTTGCGGTGCAAAGCTGCCGCACCGCCGGCTGCCAAACGGCGGCATCGGGGCTGGAAGATGGGCGCATCATCTTGTGGCGCACGTTAGAGGCGGCGGCATTAATCGAATGGGCGCGGGATAATCGCTATGTGCGTCAATTGGATTGTTTTGAGGGCAAACAATACCGGGTGGCGCTGCCGGAATGTGAGTCCTAACAGCGTGTAGATGCTTAAAACCGAGTCCACTGCCAAGAAAAGCCAATATCACCACAGAGACACGGAGACCGCAGAGGTTTCACCGAGAAAAAGAGTTGATTGAACCGCGAAGACGCAAAGAACGCCAAGAAAAACTTTGAACCACGAAGCTCACAAAGCTCACGAAGAAAAGCAGTTTAACCACAGAGACACGGAGTTCACAGAGGTTTCACCGAGAAAAAGAGGGTAGGGGCGCGATATATCGCGCCCGAAAACACCAAAATTGCCACATGAACCGATTTATCGGTTTCCAAAAACACGTAGCCATCGCGTTTTCAACCGATGTTGCAATGAACCACGAAGTCACTATAAACTACGCGCACCATCCACGATGAAAATCCTATTTGCTCAGAGCATTTCAGCATGTCAGCGATTAGCTTTTAACTTTGTACTTTTAACTTTTGACTCAGCACCTAGTCCTCAGCAATCAGCACTATTTTCAAAGGAATTTTAAAACCGCTTGTCGAAATGTGTTTGGCTCATTCGTTATACACTATAGGAGACATTTTATCTTTTATAGCACACAAGGAGCTAACGAATGCCGCTAACGCCGCCCCCAACAGGCAAAGCCACCAGCAACCAGACGTTGTTCAGCCGTGAATGCGCCGTTGCGCTTCATATACAAGCCGCGCCAGAACATATCTGGCAGTTGTTGACAGATGCTAGTAATTTTCCGTCGTGGAATTCGACGGTTATCAGCATTGCTGGCACGATTGCCCTCAACAATACCATCCAACTCAAAGCCATCACCGACCCAAAACGCACATTCAATTTACGCATCACCACCTTCAACAAGCCGCATAACATGGTGTGGGAAGATGGCGCAGCCCCCTTGTTCAAAGGGGTTCGCACCTATACGCTGACGCCTAACGCTGATGGCAGCACCGAATTTCGCATGGTAGAGGTGTTCAGTGGTTTGATGCTGCCGCTGATTGGTGGCTCTTTGCCAGATTTTCGTCCTAGTTTTGAGCAATTCGCCGCTGATTTGAAGAAGGCAGCAGAGAAAAAATAGCGATTTGAACCGCCAAAACGCCAAAAATCTATTGAACCACAAAGGCACAAAGGACACGAAGAAAAGAAAAAACCACTATAATCGATTTATCGGTTTACCATTTTTGGGTTAGGCATCGGTTTTTAACCGATGACGTATGTTCTTAGCACTCAATACTATTTTCAGGAGAGCAAACACGATGTCAGATGACATTCAGGTGATAGGCAGCGGCACAAAAGATGACCCTTGGGTGCTGCAAACGCCGCCGCGCACGTCAGAATATACGCTGTATAAAGATGAAGCGCATGAGCCGCCCGTGCTGGTTTGCACCGTCGGTAAAACCGTACTGCTGTATGATTTGCGCTGCATCGAAGATTTACATGCCATGCTCAAAGCGCATGGCGATTGGATGGAATTGGGCAGTGCCGATGAACAAAAAGAAGCGAAAGCAGGCACTGTCGAAGCATGGGGGCGCTCATCGGATAACCCTATCGGCGGTTGGTACGGCTTAAAGAAAGGGCTGCGCGGGCGTTTTGGCATGTATATCCCGCCGCTGCTCGAAATTTTGGGCTTGGCAGAATTGGAACACAATGCCCGCAATAACCGGATGCGAGCGAAGTAAACCTCACCCCTCTGCCCCATTCAGCGTCTCATCAAAGAAACGGCGCAAGCTCGTTGCCCAACGGGTGAGCGCCTCCCATTCTGGGGGACCGGCTGTCCACCATGTCAGGCGTG
>JALHOR010000134.1 GCA_022842885.1 Anaerolineae bacterium | reverse complement strand
AATTGATATTAAAAAGCCCCGATGAAAGTACCCCGCCTGTAATGACAACAATCATCAAAACCGCTAAAATGCCTGTCCGCCGCAGCGCACTTTGATTCTTCTTATTCACGTTTTTGGCTCCTTGCAACCTGAATGCCGCAGATTGTACTCTGCTTCACAGACGGACGCAAGCATTAGCTATGCGTTTAAATCCGCAATCATTTTCTCAACTAGAATTGAATTTTCGGTGATTTGGCGGTCAATGTCGGCTAGGTTGCTATCAATCGTTTCTAATCTATCTTGTGAACTTTCGAGTTGTTTTAGCAACCGATTTCGCAATTGGGCTTCCTGCCCGGTGGGTTGCAAAGCGCCCAAATTTGCCCGCAAATTTTCTTGCTGCCCGTAAATTTGCGCTCGTTCATTTTCGAGTGATTGGCGTTTTTCGGTCAGCCGTTGGGTTAAGCCTAGGGCATCTAACAAAGCACTCAATGACTCAAATAACGCTCTGTCCAGCCATTTATTTTCCAGATATTTTTGCAGATTGCGATAATCGAGGCGGCGTAAATCTTCGTTGCGATAAGTCCTATAGCGTTCTTTGCGGATAAACTCGGCTTTGCCGCGTGCTGGAACATCCACCCGCCAGCGGCGTTCTTCGGCAGTTTCTACATCAGGCAGGCGCGTCTCGTAAAGTTCTTGTCCGGCATAAGTTGAAATGCCAGCTTCAATGGTCACGGTTTGCGGTTTTGCCGTCGTATTTTCGATGATATAGGTTGTGCTGACGACCTGAAATATTTCGTGTGCCAAGTAGCCATTGTTGATGACTATTCTAAAAGTTTCGCTGGTGTGGTTGTGGCGTTCTGTGACTTTGATGCCCAATTCAACAGCATACGGCAGATAGACCTGATTATTTTCTTTGGTGAAAGCGACCACCGCTTCGCCTTTATAATCGCCATTCTCAACAATCGTGACGGGACCGCGTTCTAAGGTCAGCCCGGTTTTGTTATCAAAACGCATAGCGGCAACAGGATGATTATCAAATTTAGCGCCGTTGTATAGCAATTCGCGCTCATATTCAATTTCGCTGCCAATAATGGGAACTAATGCCGATTCGCCGCGTTTGACGCTGACCGGTGCTGTAACAATATACTGGAACATCTCGCCGGACTCTTTGGTTTCGGCGCTGACGGGTGTTGATTGTTCTATTCCAGCAATTTTCATCTGGGAGATAGGTGCTGGTTGTGCATCGGGCATCCCTAGTCCTCCCACCATCATACCGGGTTTTTTTCTTATTAAACTTAAACTGTCTAAAGTGATAGCTCGTTCATATTCTGGCGCATCGTCTGCGTAGGCAATTTCGTCGTCATCGCTTAAGTAATTTACTGCACTTCCAGCAAATTCTATCGGACCCGGCGCGATGCGCGTGGCATCTTGTACGGTGGGGCGGTGCGGAATACGTGATGCATATAATTCGTAGATGAACGAAATCGGCTGTCCGGCGACGAGAGTCACGCGCACATCTTCTAAATCTTCTTCCAAACGATTATCAAATAACCCCCAGCCTTGGAGTAAGGCTTTGCCAGAAGTGCTTTTCTCATCCGTTTCGCCTACAAAGCGATAACTGACGCGCCACGTTGGGGATGGGGCGACATAATAAATCACGGCATCGTGCGTGCCTTCGGTCAGCCGCACATTGACGATACGACGGTCATCTTCGCTCATGCTGGTATCCAAAAAATAGATGAGGTCTTGGGCAGCTTGGGCATCTTCAATTTTAAGGGAGCGCAGGTGGGTAAACGGGAAAATGCGCGTGTGACCGTCATCCGTCAATATAGACACATAAATTTCTTGTACAGTCTCGGAAAAACTGGCTTCATCAACGCCAATAATGCGCCCAGTGATAGTTTCGGTGCTGCCGGGAGTAACTTCAAATGTGAGGGTTGTCCGTCTGCCCCGCAAATCCTTCAACAAATCCAACATAGTTTTTGCATAAGATAAGCGAATAGAACTGCTGGCAAGACGGGTGGCTTTATCCATTGGGGTTTGGTAGTGAATCCCCAAGACTTGCCCGCCGGAACGGTCAAAGACCGCAAGGCTTTTTAGCACATCGTTGATTTCATCTTTGCGGAATGTGAGGGCGATTTGTGTGCCTTCTAGCGTGCCTTGCCGCACAAAAAAACCAACCCCATGTTTATACAACACCATTTCACGCACAGGTAATGAGGTCATCAGGACACTCCTATAACAAGCTGAGTTTGCAAAAAAACGAAAAATAATGCCCCATTACCAAACGAAATGCATGGCAGATTTGTTCCTATCTTTCGCCACTGTTGGAATCACTATCACGAGGTTGTTTGGATTCCGGCGCTTCTTGTGAGTCATCATCAAGGTCATCGGGAATTTCAGTAGCGGTTTCGGGCATTTCGTTCTGGGCTTTGGGCGCATGAAATGTTCCCGACCCGCCCATCACAACATCGGGATGCAGGTCTATCATCTGGCTATCGGTATCTACATCGAGGCGTGGCAAGGTAAAGCTAAAGGTGCTGCCGACACCGATTGTACTACTGGCGTAGACTTGTCCGCCGTGCCGTTGGACGACGGTTTTGACGATTGCCAACCCTAAACCTGTGCCTTCGATTTTTTCACTGGTACGGTTTTTTGCCCGATAAAAACGGTCAAAAATACGTGGCAAATCCTGCTCCGCAATGCCGATGCCCGTATCCCGAATCGTGACTCGCACCATATTGGAGTCATTGCCCATTACCACAAAAATTTCACCATCTGGCTTGTTGTATTTGATGGCATTAACAAGCAGATTGGTAATGACATTATTCAACATACGGGCATCCCCTTCCACTGGGCTGAGGTCGGGGTCAATATCAAGGTGCAAGCGCAAGCGTTTTTGGGCTAACAAACCTTCTAATAGAATGATGTTGTCTTCAACAAGGCGGTCAAGATAGACTTCGGCGAGGGTCAATTTGGGGGCAGAACCCACGCGGGAATATTCCAGTAGTTCGTTGATAAGCCGCAGCATCCGGTCAACCGCGTCATCTGCACGGCGTAAAAAATATTGCTGCTTATCGTTAAGCTCACCGTTTTGTTCGACCAAATCCATAAAATTTCTCACTGCGCCCAAGGGAGTTTTTAAGTCATGGGCGAAGGTATTGAGCAAATCAAACTCATCGGATTGAACACTCATCTTTAATCCTTATTTTGCACTATCCTATTGGGGTTGTTTTCGGACGTATGCCAACCCCAGATTGTCACCGTAATAATGCGGGTAGCTGCTGCATCGCATAAGCGACCCGTGTTCCATGCCATGTTAAAAGTGAACCATCTACGAGAAAAATTTTATTATTCTGCGCTGCCGGCACATTTAATTTTTGGAATAAGGGTAAATGATCTTCCGTAAATTTGAAGGGTTCGGACGGCAGTAAAATCACATCAGGCGCAGCGGCGGTCACTTCATCCCAACTAATGCGGGGATAACGGGTATCACGCCCTTGTACACGCGCATCATCGGGCGAATACGGGGCTTGTTCCCCCAAATCTGCGGCTAAGGGATACAGGCGCTCACGCTCTGCAAATACATTTGTTCCCACACATAGCCGAACCACATCATGCACATAAGTATCGGCGTTGAAGGTCATTAATGGCTCAAGCCAAATGGGTACAAATACTTTTACCGGATTCTCAACATCGCGTGCTTCTGCAATCGTATTGAGCCAATCATACGTATATTCGACCATGCGAATACGCTCGACCATGCTGGTTTCTTCAAACAGATACATGATATTCCACAATAAATTAAAGGTATCTTGTACTGTTTTGGGGAATGTCACCCAGACTGGAATACCCGCTTGCCGCAACAATTCAACATCTTCTTGGCGATTTTCTTCTTGGTTGGCAATAACTAAATCCGGTTTTAGGGCAATAATGCGGGCAACATCCGGGTTTTTGGTGCCACCAATTGTTGGGATAGATTCCACTTTGCCTGCGGGATAGATGCAATACTCTGTGCGAGCAATCAACCGCTTGTTGATATTCAAATCAAACAACGATTCCGTGATGCTGGGGACGAGCGAAACGACGGTTTTGGGAACACTCGTCACCGGGGCATCATGCAACTGCACATAATATTTGCTATCGTCGGGCGTTGTCATAATTGTACCAATTGAGTCCGTTCAGGACCCACACTGACTGATGTAATCGGGAGTTCAATGAGTTCGCCAATCCGCTGCAAATAGGCACGGGCATTAGCCGGCAATTCAGCGGGTGTTCTAGCGCCTGTAAGGTCTTCTTGCCAGCCGGGCAGCGTCTCATAAATGGGGGTGACACGCTCTAATACCGCGCTATCATACGGCGGATAATCGTAACGGTTGCCATCCAATTCATAAGCAACGGCGATTTTGAGTTCATCAAAGCCGCTAAGAACATCCAATTTGGTCATTGCCAATTCCGTATAGCCATTGATTGCTGCTGAATAACGCAGCATCACCAAATCCAGCCAACCGCAGCGGCGAGCGCGTCCTGTCGTCGTGCCGTATTCATCCCATTGATTACTGCCAGTACCGCGCAGTTGTGCGCCGATGGCGTTATCTTGTTCCGTTGGCATGGGTCCACCACCGACCCGCGTACTGAACACTTTGGCGATGCCTAAAACGCAGTCAACATGCGTGGGTCCAAACCCTAAGCCTGTGAGTGCGCCACCGCTGGACGGCGATGAACTGGTGACATAGGGATAGCTGCCATGATCTACGTCTAATAAGGCACCTTGTGCGCCTTCACAAATCACCCGCGCCCCTTGTTTCAGGCGTTGATTCAGATAAATGGCTGTTTCTTGCAAATAAGGGCGCAGCCGAGCCGCCGCTTCCAAATAATCGAGAGATGATTTTTCGACATCCAGCAATTCAACATTGTCGCGTGCTAGGGTGTGATTGGCATTTTTGAGCGTGGTGTGTAATGTTTCCGTGAAAGATTCAATATCGGTCATTTGCCCGGCACGAATGCCTTGGCGGTCAATTTTATCTACATAAGCCGGACCAATACCGCGTAAAGTTGTGCCAATGGCGTCTGCGCCACGGGCTTTTTCTTTAGCACGGTCAAAGGCAATATGCGCGGGAGTAATAATGTGCGCCCGCGTGCTGATGATAAAATTTTCTGGTGTAATGCTGACGCCTTGCGCGATGAGTCCATCCATCTCTTTGACAAGATTCACGGGATTAATCACCATGCCATTGCCAAGCAGTGCCACCACGCCCGGATGCAAAATGCCCGAAGGAATCAGGTGCAATTTATAAACTTGCTTCCCCAGAACAATCGTATGCCCAGCGTTATCGCCACCGCTGAAGCGTGCCACAATATCCGCAGAGGTTGCCAACCAATCGACAAACCGCCCTTTGCCTTCATCGCCCCATTGTGCGCCAATAATAATCGTTACTGGCATCCTGCCCCCATCAATGTGTATATGCTATGTTTATATTGGGCGACCACCCGCCCCAATGAAAATTTAGTGTTATGAGCTAGTTGGCTCAGATTTTTCTGTGTAGCTGCTGCCCAAACTAATCGTGACTTGTTTTTCGCCCCAGATTTCAATATCGCCCGTCGCGCCTAATGCCAATGCTGACCCAACACCAATCGCAATCGCAATACAATCGGGCAATTCAGCCAGAACATCTTGGACAGCCCGTGATTCATCGGCACCCGTGACTCCGGCTTCTAAAAAGACGTTTTTCAGCCAAGCCAGCCCTTCCAGAATTTCGCCGCTGTCGGTCATCATCCAACCGCCAAACAAGTTAATTGCTAACCCTTCGATTAGAATGATGGCACCCCGTTCATACGCTGCTATCAGACCATTGAGCGCCGTACCTTTGAGCAGTTCGTACAGCGGATTGATATTTTCGCCAACTTCAATCACGATAATACTGGCTTCGGTGATTTGCTTGAGGATGGCATCGGGCTTTTCCGCCGGAATATCCAGCACATAGCCAGCGGGTGCGCCCAAATCTTCCATATCCTCTTGCAGCGATTCGCCTTCATCTTCTGCCAGTGAGATATAAATCGCGCCCCCGTCTGCCCCGGCGCGTGCCAATGCCTGCGCCCGCAGTGGGCTTCCAGCCACATCACCACCAGAAAAGACTAACCACCCGCTGCCATCCAGCCATTGGAATAAGCCCCGTGCAGGCATGACTTACGCCTCCGGCAGCACATAATCGGCGACGGCAGCCGATAATAACGCGACGCCCAATGGCAGCACCGTTTCGTCAAAATCAAAACGGGGATGATGATGCGGGTAATTCAATTCAAGCTCGTTATTCGCCGAGCCTAAAAAGAAATACATACCCGGAATATCCGTCATAAATTCGCCCACATCTTCTGCGCCCATTGTGCGTTCATAGCGGAAATTATCTTCGGATTGTCCTAAGCGTTTGAAAACTTGGCGCACACGCTCGGCTGTTTCAGGATGATTGGATACAGGTTCAGTCAGATGACGAGTGATAATGTCCACTTCACAATTCATCGCGCTGGCGATACCACTGGCAATTTCGCGCATCCTACGGTCAATGAGGTCGCGGACTTCATGCCGGAAGGTGCGGAACGTGCCATTTAATGTTGCGGTTTGCGGAATCACATTGGACGCTGTACCGCCATGAATCTGCGTGACGGAAACGACGGCTGTATCGAGTGGGTCAGCATTGCGGCTAACAATCGTTTGGAAGGCTGTAACCATCTGCGCTGCACATACTACCGGGTCTACCGCCAGATTGGGGACTGCGCCATGTCCACCTTTGCCCGTAATCGTAATTGTGAAATCGGAAGCCGCCGCCATCACGGGTCCTTCAGCGACACCCAGCGTTCCAACAGGCATCGTATTCCATAGGTGCAAACCCAATGTGACATCCGGGCGGGGGCTAGAGAGAACCCCATCTTCCACCATCGCTTTTGCGCCCGCTGCCAATTCTTCCGCTGGTTGAAACACGAATTTGATGCGTCCAATAATTTGTTCGCGTTTGGTTGCCAACAATTTGGCGACGCCAAGTGCGATTGCGGTATGACCATCATGCCCGCAAGCGTGCATCTTGCCCGCATAGGTCGAAACATAGTCGGTTTGGTTGGTTTCATCCATTGGCAGGGCATCCATATCTGCCCGCACTAACACGGTGGGACCGTCGGTGTTGCCTTCTAGGATACCGACCACACCAGTCTTGCCAACGCCCGTTTGCACTTCCATACCGAGGCGATTAAGTTCTTCGGCGACAATCCCCGCCGTGCGGATTTCCTCAAACCCCAATTCGGGGTGTTGGTGAAAATCGCGGCGCAGGCGAATGAGTTCATCGCGCAGTGCTTCGGCTTCTAACATAAAATTAGGCTGTGTCATCATGTTTCCTTGTCTCGTCTGCCGATATATTGGGGACTATTTTAACCCGGAAGTTGAATCACGCGAAAATATTCCACATAACGCGGGTAGTCTGGCGGTGCTTCTGGGTCAAGCGCCCGTTCCCGAATGCGTTTTGCCATCGCTTCCATATCGGCAATTTGGCTTTTGTGTTCATAAAGCGAGCGAATTTTCGTTTCAATCACATCGGTGACATCCATTTTTACAGTGGGTTCGGCAGCCCCGGCAATATACACAGTGCGAACTTTGTGCGTTGTTAGTCCTTCGTCGCGCTCATGCTCAATGAAGTTGAGTCTATCGCGGGCAGTGGGGAACACTGCCTCTAAGGTTGCCGCGCCAATTGCCCGATGGTCAGGATGATTGATAGCGCGGGTGGCATACCAGAACACGGTTGGGTCAAGTGTCACAACGATGTCCGGTTTTTTCAGGCGCAGCAAGCGCGTAATATCGCGCCGCAGTTCCAGCGTTGGGTAAAGCTCGCCATCGGGATAGCGCAAGAAAATAACTTCGTGTACCCCAAGCACGGCAGCAGCGCAGCGTTCTTCTTCTTCACGGATTTGCACTAATTTTTCGGGTGTCATCTCCGGTTTATCACTGCCTTTATCGCCACTGGTGGCAACCACGAAAGTAATATCTGCGCCATCCTGCGCCCATTTTGCAAAGGTTGCCCCCGCGAAAAATTCTGGGTCATCAGGATGTGCAAAGACGCCCATGATACGGTGCGGTAGTGTCTTCTCGGCGGTATCGGTCATGGGGCTTAGTCCTGTTCGTCCAATTCATCCGATGCTGCTTGGTCAGCGCGGCGCTCTCCTTTGGGCTTGCCACAATCGCAGGGTTCATCGCCATGTTTGCTGCATGGTTCTTTGGCGGCTTTTGCCAGTGCTTTTAGTTCTTCCAGCGGAATTAATTCTTCGCGCTGAACCATTTTGCGCCCGACTTCTTCAATGAAGACCGTTACAGCGTCGCGCAAAGGATGAATATCAATGACTTTGCCTTCGCCAAACGGTGTGCCAACGCGCTTGTTGCGGCGGGGCAGTTCGCGGCGGGCTGCCACATATTGTTCGTATTCGTAGACCAAACAGCAGCGCAACCGCCCACACATACCCGTAATTTCTGCCGGATTCAGCGATATGCCTTGCGCCTTTGCCATCTTGATGGAGATAGGGCTAAAATCTGTTAGGAAGGTACTGCAACACCGTTCTACGCCACACGCGCCATAACCCCCTAGCAGTTTGGCGACGTCGCGGGGCCCAATTTGGCGGAAATCCACCTGTGCTGTAAATTCGCGCTGTAAAGCCGTTTTCAGGCGGGTAGTATCAATCTTGTCATCGGCACTCAGCAAAAATAACAAAAATGATCCATCGTAGTTATATTGGGCGGCGTGAAATTTGATGCCCTCATAGCCACCGATTTGTTTGGCTTTTTCGCGGCAGATGACCAATGCTTCGGGTTCTTTAGTTTGCCATTCTTGCAGCAGCGCCAAATCACGCGCTGTTGCCGGACGCATGATAGAGCGATAATCGCGCTCACTGTCCGGGGCTGTGAACCCGATGACTTGCCCCATTTGCCGTCCGCGCAGTGTTTGGACGATAACATAATCCCCGCCTTGTAGGCTAGGATGTTCGGAAAAATCAAAATGATACAACTTGCCGATTTTGGTAAAGCGAATACCGGCAACCTTCTGTTGCGTGGTTAGCGCCGGAGAGTCCGTCATGGCAATATCCTATTACAGTAAAAAGCATGATTCAGTGATAATGGTGATTTTAGAACATGTTCAACTGTAATAGAAAACGATGCTGATTGCAATACAAGCAGCATCGGATGAACCTTTATCATCTAATGGAATATTGGTCAAATTCCATGCAGGCGAATTAGCGCAGGCATTGTTATAATGAGATGTTGAGATGTAATGTAGTGACACGCAGGACAACATCGGGGCAATGAATGAGTACATTGGTAATGAAATTTGGCGGGTCTTCCGTCGGTACAACGGTGGCATTAACGCAGGTCTTGAGTATTGTTCTGCATGAGCATCGCCAACGTGACCATTTAGTATTGATTGTATCGGCATTGGATGGCGTGACCGATATGCTGTTAGAGGCAGCCCATCTGGCACAGATGAATAATCAACGCGGTTATCGGCGGATTGCCGCAACCCTGCGAACACGGCATTTGGCATTGGTAGAGCAGTTGCCTTTGGTGGCGCAAGAACGCACTGTGCTGCAAGCGGATATTGATTTGCTGCTGTTTGAAATGTTGGATTTATGCCAGAACGTTGCCAGTACCCCATCGGAATCGCTATCGCCGGACATCAGCGACAAGATTGTGGCAGCAGGAGAACGCCTTTCGGCACGAATCATTGCTGCGCTGCTGCGGCATAAAGAACTACGTGGGGTAGCGATTGATGGCACTGATATTATTGTGACTGACAACGTTCACGGCAATGCGAACCCGGATTTGACACTGACCAATCAGCGCGTGCAGCAGCATCTCGCGCCGTTATTAGAGCGCGATATTATTCCCGTCGTGACTGGTTTTATTGGGACAAGTCTGCAAGGCAAGACAACGACGTTAGGGCGGGGTGGCAGCGATTATACGGCATCTATCTTGAGTGTATGTTTGAATGCTCAGGAATTATGGATTTGGTCGGATGTGGATGGGATGATGACCACCGACCCGCGTGAAATTGAAACAGCGCAAGTGATTGAAGAATTATCGTATAACGAAGTGGCAGAGTTGGCGTACTTTGGCGCTCGTATTCTCCACGCCCGTATGATTAAGCCGCTACGAGAACGCAACATCCCGCTGCGTATCAAAAATGTCTATAAACCGCAGCAGGGCGGAACACTAATTCATCGCAGTGGGCAAGACACCACCCGCCGCATCAAAGCGGTGACAAGTATTCAGGGCATCGGGCTAAGTGCGGAACGCAGTGGGTCACTCGTTAATATCACGCGCTTCGTGGACGAAACTTTGGCACTCAATACAGGCAATCACGCCGATGTGATGATTTCATCGCAATCGTCAGCCCGCAGTTTTTTGTGTTTTATTGTGCCACCCAGCGTTGGGATGGACGCCGTAGACACCCTTAAATCAGCGATTCGGGCGCGACTAGCCGAATATCGTGAATTTGCCGATTGGCAAGTTCATTTGTTGAGCATTATCACGATTGTGGGGGAAAATCTTGATGAAATGCCGGAAGTGATGGGGCAGATTTTTTCGGCATTGCGCGGTATTCGCATCGTCGGGCTAGCCCAAGGACCTTCTCGCTGTAACTTATCGGTCATTGTCGAACCAGACGATGCTGAACAGGCATTGCGTTATATCCATACCATGATTGTTTAAAAGCGATTCAGATATTGTTCGATTTCCCAACGAGTGACTTGGCGATTATAGGTCTCGTATTCTTCACGTTTGGCAGCCACATAACGGTCAGCGATGAAGGCACCCAAGGCATTCATGACCACATCATCAGAAACCAACACATCTAATGCTTCGCCTAATGATGCGGGCAGCATTTCCACCGAGCGCAGGCGCAACCGTTGGTGATTTAACAACGTTTCTTCCAATGGGTCGGGCAGTGCCATCTTATGTTTGATGCCATCTAACCCCGCCATCAGCATCACCGCTTTGGCAAGATATGGATTGCTCGCAGGGTCTGGGCAGCGCAATTCTAAGCGGGTGTGCGATTCTTTGCCCGGTTTTGTGCCGGGAACACGGATTAATGCGCTGCGATTAATGTGCGCCCAAGTGACATAAACGGGCGCTTCAAAACTTGTTCCCAAGCGTTTGTAGGAATTGACCAGCGGCGCTAAGATGGCGCTCATCGCCCGCGCATGAGCAAGCTGCCCCGCCAGAAAATAACGTGCTGTTTCCGAAAGTCCATATTCATGTTTGGTATCCATGAATAAATTTTCACCCGTGCGGCAGTCATGCAAACTTTGATGGGTGTGCATCCCAGAACCGGGCATGTTAGCAATGGGGCGCGGCATAAAAGTACAGTATAAGTGGTGCTGTTGAGCAATGGTCTTGAGCGTGACTCGTGAGGTTAAAATTTGGTCGGCAGAGACCAGCGCATGATTGTACTGAAAACCGATTTCATGCTGTCCATAACCAATTTCTGAATGCGTTGAATCCACACGAATATTCATCTCTGCCAGCGCAATCAACATGCGCCGCCAAACACGCTGCGACAGTTCATCAGGCATATCGAAATAGCCCGCGTTGTCTTGCGTTGTATTCAAAATCGGCTTGCCACGCTCGTCGGTACTAAACAGGAAGAATTCTAGTTCCATGCCTGTCTTGAAGCTGTACCCCATGTCTTCTGCCATTCGCAGCGCCCGTATCAAAACATTGCGCGGGTCGCCGATGAACGGTTCGCCCTGCGGGGTATGCACAGAACAAATAAGGCGGGCAGTGCGTTCATCACCGCTGTTCCAAGGCAAAATCGTGAAGGTGCGTAAATCTGGCACAAGTACCATATCGCTCTCGGCAACACGGGCAAAGCCTTCGATAGACGAGCCATCAAAATGCAGCCCATTTTCGATGACATTTTCTAATTCTGCTGCCGGAACAACCACAGTTTTCACAATGCCCGTAATATCCGTAAACCAAAGGGCAATAAACTGGATATGTTCTTCGCGGGTGATTTGTAAGATTTCGTCTTTGGTCATAGGAAGATAATGCCGATTCACGTCTAATTTCATCATTATTGTATCCTCAGTATAGGGTGTTTAACTCGCTTGTCTCATCGGATGAGATAGCTAGAGTTTTGTGTGTCCTTTTAGCCATGTATCACAATCCGGCTTATTCTTCCGGCAGCAGTTTCAAATGTCCTAGCAAAGCATCCAATCCTAAAATATAGCTGCGCCAGCCAAAACCACTGATTTGCCCCAAACATACGGGCGCAAGATAAGAGTGATGGCGGAATTCTTCGCGGGCATGAACATTGGAGAGATGCACTTCGACTACGGGTAATTTAACGGCGCTGATGGCATCACGCAGGGCAATCGAAGTGTGTGTATATGCGCCGGGATTAAAGACCACGCCTTCGACCCGATTGCGGGCAATATGCAGCACATCAATCAATGCGCCTTCATGGTTGGATTGTTCTGCCCAAATGGTGATTTTATAGGGTTCAACATATTTGCGAGCGCGAGCATTGATGTCATCCAGCGTCATTTTGCCGTAGACTTCCGGTTCGCGCGTGCCAAGTAAATTTAAATTGGGTCCGTGCAACAGTAGAATTTCTTTAGCCATTTTCAAAAACCTATTTATTGAAATAATTCACTCAATTTTATTGTTAAGCCCGGCAGCACATCGCCACCTGTGAGCGTATCTTCGGCAGCGAGACGCTGATATTGATTACCATGATATACACTAATCCGCTTGCGCTGTGGATCTACAAGCCAAATGAGTAGTACGCCTTTGGCAAGATATTCTTCCACTTTTTCTTGGATTTCGCTGTAACTGTCATTAGGAGAAAGAATTTCAATTGCCAAATCTGGCACGATTGTAAAAGGTTGATTTTCCCAATTGGGTGTTGTGCTAGTGTAGTTTTGCCATTTTTGAGCGTTAAAAAACATGATGTCCGGTGTTTTTGACCCTTTGACCCAATTGGGTGTGTAGACTTCGACAATTGGAAGTTCAAACAAGACTTCACCAAGTTCGGCAAGAGTACAATGGGCGTGGAGCAGCAAAAATAATTTTTTAATCATCAAGCCGTGTGCGGGGATGCCGGGCATAAGTAGGTGCCTTTCATCACTAACTAGCTCAAACGGTTGTTTATGATATTCCGTGATAAATTCATCGAGTGTCATCAAGGCGGGAGTCACTTGTTCTAACATGCGCTTACCTCAATCGGATATTTGCCGAATTATGATTGATTATATCAGGGGAGGCGATAAGATGGGAAATGTTGGGCAATTGATAAAATGCCCAACAATTAACTTTTTA
>JALHOR010000133.1 GCA_022842885.1 Anaerolineae bacterium | reverse complement strand
CCATGCCGTATTTGCTGTTGCGGCGCTTCATCTCATTCATCAGCGAAACCGTCAATTTTGCGCCGGTACAGCCCAACGGATGCCCCAAGGCAATTGCGCCACCATTGACATTGACTTTTTCCGGGTCAATTTCTAATTCGCGTAGGACTGCCAGCGATTGTGAGGCAAAGGCTTCATTCAACTCAAAAATATCAATATCATCGAGTCTCATGCCCGTGCGTTCCAGCACTTTCGGGATAGCTTTGATGGGACCCACGCCCATGATTTCTGGGCGCACGCCTGCCACCGCAAAACCCACAAAGCGCAGCAGCGGCGTTAAACCGAGTGCCTCGGCGGTGGCGCGTTCCATGACAATCACGCCTGCCGCCCCATCGCTTAACGGGCTGGAATTACCAGCGGTGATGCTGCCATCGGTCTTAAAAACAGGTTTTAAGCCGGAAAGTGCCTCCACCGTCGTTTCGCGCCGCAGATGTTCATCCGCCGTTAAACGCCGCTGTACAACCGTCGGCAAACCGTTATCACCAATAACGACATCTTCCCATTCAAACGGCACAATTTCGTGCGCGAAGTAACCCGCATCCATGGCTTTGGCAGCTTTTTGATGGCTGCTATAAGCGAAAGCATCCATATCAGCGCGGCTGACATTAAATTCTTTTGCCACCCGTTCCGCCGTCAAGCCCATGCTCATATACACATTCGGGTCATGTTCTGACATATACGGATTCGGGCTGAGGTGATGCCCGGTCATTGGCACGGATGACATGCTTTCCGCGCCACCCGCGATAATGACATCGGCTTCGTTGGCGATGATGCTATTTGCCGCCATTGCTATCGTCTGCAAGCCAGATGAACAGAAACGATTCACGGTTTGACCGGGGGTATCAATCGGTAATCCGGCACGCAAGGCAATCACGCGGGCAAAATTCATACCTTGGCTGCCTTCGGGCATGGCACAACCAATGACCACATCATCAATCTGCTGCGGGTCAAGTTTGCCTTCGGTTTTTTGCATCAAGTCTTTGATGACAGCGGCTGCCATATCATCTGACCGGGCGGTGGCGGTAGACCCGCGCACGGCTTTACCAACGGCTGTTCTTGCCCCTGCCACAATCACTGCTTCGCGCATAAGTTGTAATCCTTTTTAGCACTATTTGAATGATAGACGCATTTGCGGGTGATTTTATTCCTGTTTTAGCGGTTTATTGTTTGCAGGGCGCGATATATCGCGCCCCTACACTTTTGCTGATAGCTAATAGCTGACCGCTAATGGCTATTCTAATTCCGCAGCGGCTTATTGTTTTGCAGCATATACATGATGCGCTGCTGGGTTTTTTCGTGCATCGCCAGTTCAACGAATGCTTTGCGTTCCAGCGCCAAAAACACTTGCTGGTCAATAAATTGGGGTTGCGCCAAGCCGCCGCCCGTCAGAATTTTGGCGATGTGCTGCGCGATAAGCCCGTCATGCTCCGATGCAAACCCCGATTCTTTGAAGCCCGCAATGCCAACCATCAACGCAGCATAGGCATCGCGTCCGGCAGCATAGACTTTTTCCGGTTTACGGGCGACATACGTTCCCACCAATGCCAGCGCCACCGCTTTGGCTTCGCCCAAAAGATGAGCGCGATTCATGACGATTTTATCCGTTGGGGCAAGCAAACCGAGTTCTTGCGCTTGTTTGGCGCTTTCACTGACTTTTGCCAAGGCAATTGTTTCAAAGGCTTTTTGCAGCGGCGTCAAAATATCCGCGCCCGCTTCTGCTACCGGATTGACCAAGCGGCGCACCAATTCTTTGCAACCACCACCTGCTGGTACTAAGCCCACGCCAAATTCAACTTGTCCCATATACAGTTCAGCATGGGCGACCGACACCGTGCCTGCCAAAACCAATTCTGAGCCGCCGCCGATTGCCATGCCCGCCGGAGCCGTGACGACAGGTTTGGGCGCGTATTTCATGGCGATGGTTAAATCTTGCAGCGCCTTAATAGCATTTTCGATGCCTTCCAGACCGCCGCCCATCGCTTCCATCAAGTTCGCGCCGATAGAAAAACGTTCGGCTTCATTGCCGACGACCATTGCAACATACTGTGGTTGTTCAAGGAGTTCCAGCGCCTTATAACCCGACTCAACCAACTGCGCCGTAATGGTATTTTGCTTGCTGTGGAATTCCCATAACAACACCCCATCGCCCATATCGTAAACTGAGCCATCGCGGTTAGCGAATATTTCTTTGCCATCCGCTTTCAAATCAGCAATGCGAATTTCACGCGGGTCAGTCGGCAGTGCCACATAATCACTATGCTGTGGGCTGTAATAGGCGACGACTTTGCCTTGTTCATTTTTCAGGTAAAACGCGGTATTGCCCTCAGCCACCATTTGTTTGACCCAATCAGCAACCGGGTAGCCCGCCGCTTCAAACGCTGGAATCGTCTCGGCAACGCCAATGGCATCCCAAATTTCAAAGGGTCCCATCTCGTGGCTGAAACCCCATTTTTGGGCGTTATCAATATTCACAATCGTATCAGTGATTTCTGGCACACGGTTGGAGGCATATGCCAAATAAAAAGCGTGCAGATGCCACAAATACTGCCCGGCTCGATCATCTTCGCTGATGAGCAACCGAATTCGTTCTCCCAACGGTTTAACGCGCTCGTGTTTTTTGACGCTCTCAAATTCAATTTCTTTGGGTGGTTCGTATTCCAGCGTTTTCAGGTTGAGCGCCCAGAATTCTTTTTCGCCGCCTGCCCCTTTTTTCATCAGGTAAAAGCCTTGCCCGCTTTTGCGCCCTAACCAACTGCGTTCCAGCAGAGCATCCGAGAGTTGTTTCGCGCCTTGATGATTCAACACTTCGCGCGCTGGGTCATCGGGAATTGCTGGATATAAATTGCGGGCAACGCCAACAGCAATATCGAAGCCGACCAAATCATTCAGGTTAAACGTGGCAGTTTTGGGGCGACCAATCAGCGGTCCCGTGAGAGCATCCACTTCTTCCACCGTGTACTCGTGGTCAATCGCATAATTCATCGCTTGCATCCCAGACATGGACATGAAGCGATTGCCGATGAAATTGGGCGTATCCTTGCATAAGACGACGCCTTTGCCCAACATACGCGAGCCGAAATCCAGCATAAATTCGGCAATTTCCGGGTCAGTGCCTTCGTGTGGGATGATTTCTAACAGGCGCAGGTAACGCGGGGGGTTAAAGAAATGCGTCCCCAAGAAGCGCCGCGAAAAATCGTCGCCCAACCCTTGCACAATTTTATGAATTGGCAAACCGGATGTATTGGAGGTGACAATCGCCGTTGGCTTGACGATTTCTGCTAATTTTGCCATCAGGCTTTGTTTGATGTCCAAGCGTTCTACGATGACTTCAATCACCCAATCAGCATCGCTGAGTTTGTGCAAATCATCTTCGGTGTTGCCCGTGCTGATGAGCGCCAAATCGGCTTGGCTGAATAACTGTGCTGGACGCATCTTTTGCAGATTTTTCAGATTGTTATTCACCACAGCGTTGCGTTTTGCCGGGGCATCGCCCGGTTGCGTGTCTTTCGCCGGAATATCCAACAGCAGTGTTTCCACGCCAATCCCTGCCAGCAGCGACGCAATGCCGCCGCCCATCGTGCCAGAGCCAATCACCGCCGCTTTTTTGATGGTATAGGTCATGCAAAATCCTTTCCTCATAAATAGATGTTTTGTATCTAACTTGTTGCCCCTTCAGCCCTCACCCTAAATCCTGATGCGTTGTCGCAAGGTTCGCCTCCCACAGGAGAGGGACTTAATTACGTTGTTTTCAGGCAAGCTATAATGCCTGATAGCGTCTCCACAAATCTATTCCCCTCGCCCTTTGGGAGAGGGGCAAGGGGTGAGGGCTACAAATGATTACCAATGATGCGGCTCACCATTCCACTTAAAAAATTTGCCATTATCCGCCGGAGTAAGTTTTTGAAGCACCTGAATGATGCCTGCTGCCGATTCAGGGGTCGGAATATCTGCGCCGCTGCCACCCATATCGGTCTGTACCCAACCGGGATGCAGGGTGATAGTAGTGATGTTGTGCGCCCGTAAATCCATCGCCAAAGTCCGCGCCGCCATATTCATCGCGGCTTTGCTCATGCGATAGGCATACGCCCCGCCGGATTTTGTCCAATCGAGCGACCCCATTTGCGACGAGACCATCACTACTCGCGGATTTGCTCCATTTTTCAACAATTCCACACAGGCTTGTGTGAATAACAGCGGCGCAATCGCATTGGTGTAAAGCACCTCTTGGATTGCCGCGCCTTCTAATTCACCCAAACGGCGCGTGTTTTTATCGGTGGGATTGATGCCGGCATTATTAATGAGAATATCCAGTTTATTCATGCGCTGCTGAAGCGTTTGTACCACAGTGGCGATGTGTTCCGTATTGGTCACATCTAGCGGCAAAATCGTTAGGCGTTCTGGATGCACGCGCACCAATGATTTTAGGTGCGTGGCGTCTTCCGGGTTGCGGCAGGTGGCAATAATGTGAATATCCGCGATTTGTAAATATTGGCGCGTTAGTTCCAAGCCAATGCCGCGATTCGCGCCTGTAATCAAAATATGCTGCATGAAAACCTCACTACCAAGGGAGCGTATCCCCGTTCCAACGCCGATAAGTGCTGCTATCTTTGGATGTTAAACTGGCGACAACCTTGTGAATGCCTTGTGCCGCTTCTGCCGGAGTCAAATCCGCATCGCTGCCGCCCATATCGGTTTGTACCCAACCGGGGTCAAGCGAAACTACGGTGATGTTGCGACTTTTTAAATCGTGTGCCATGCCGCGTGTGAGCATATTGAGGGCGGCTTTGCTCGTGCCATAACCATGATCGCCACCATAATAGCGCATGGAGACTGACCCCATATCCGACGAGATGTTGATGATGCGCGGATTGCTGCCTTTGCTCAGTAAGTCTAAACATTGCTGTGCTACGATAAACGGCGCGACGGTGTTCACATGCAGCATGAACAAAAACCCTTCAGCAGTGAGGGTCTCCAACGTTTGAAAACGCCCCGGTGGATTGATGGCAGCATTGTTAATCAAAATATCCAGCGCGTCGGTATGTTCTTTGATAGTAGCGGCAGCGGCTTGGATAGCATTGCTATCGGTCACATCCAGCGGCACTAGGGTCACTTGTGCGGGATGTGCTGCTGCCAATGCTTGGAGTTCAGTGGCGGTGTCAGGCTTGCGGCAGCCAGCAAAGACACGGGCATTCGCCTTCACATATTCTTTCACAACCGCCAAACCAATCCCACGATTTGACCCAGTGATAAAAACTCGTTCTGTCATGCGCTTTCTTCCTCTGGTTTGATGGCATCTTTACGCCGAATATACAGTGTTTTTTCGATGATGGCGTGGGCAACGCCATCAGCATCCACCAATTCAATCATATAGTCACGGTCAATGGCATAATGTTGGGCAGTTTCGGCGCGAATATGGGCAAGGTCTTCATCGGTGATGACAAAATGAGCATAGAGCGTGGATTTACCCGGTTTCTTAAAACGGATGGTAGCGGCTTTATCCCACACGATATAGTTAGCACCCAAACAATTGATAAGCATTATCATATAGATGGGGTCAACGGCGCTGTACATACTGCCGCCGAAGATTGTGCCGACATAATTGCGCGTTTGCCAATTGAGAGGAATTTTTAGCCGGATTTCGCGCCAATTCGCTGCAATATACGTCAACCATCCCCCTGTCCCGCGATACGTAGGGAAAATGTTCATATACCAGCGAAAGACCTGCGTATGCCACGATTCAGCCATCACATGCCGCCCGTGATTTCCAGCACTTGCCCAGACACATAATTGGCGAGGTCGCTAGCAAAAAAGAGCATGGGTCCGGCGGCTTCTTCCGGTGTGCCAGCCCGCCCCATCGGAATCACCATCTTTGCCATCTGGCGCATTTGGTCAGGGATGCCCAAATCAATCTTTTTACCTTCGCGTTCCGTAAAATCGCCTTTTTCTTTGGCTTGTGTCAGGCGCGTATCAATATAACCAAAGGCAATTGCATTTACCTGAATATTGAACTGTCCCCATTCTTTCGCCAAGGTTTTGGTTAGCCCGATGATGCCGGCTTTGCCAGCGGCATAATTGGCTTGCCCCGGATTGCCGCGTGTGCCAGTGGTGCTGCTGACATTGATGATTTTGCGTGCCTGTGCTGCGCCGTGCGTCTCGATTTCTTTTTTGGCAGCTTCACGCATATGAGGCGCAGCCGCGCGAATCATCTTGAAGGGGGCAGTCAGATGAACGGCAAGCATCGCTTCCCACTGTTCATCGTTCATCTTGTGGACGACGCCATCCCAAGTGTAGCCCGCGTTATTGACCAGAATATCAATGCCGCCAAATGTTTGCACCGTTTGCCCGATGAGTTCTTCAATATCGCCATCGCTGGTCACATCCACTTTAACTGCCAAGCCTTGCCCACCCGCCGCTTTAATCGCGCTGACCATCGCTTCAGCCGGGGCAATATCAATATCGCTGACGACGACTTTTGCGCCGTGCTGCGCGAACAGCGCCGCCGTCGCTGCCCCAATGCCGCGTCCACTGCCCGTTACAATCGCTACTTTGTTATCTAATAAGCCCATTTTTTTGAGTCCTTTTTAGAGTAGATATTTTTAACCACGAAGACATGAAGAACACAAAGATAAAAAATAAATGCAGATTAAGACATTAAATCGACAACGTATTTTAGGGTTTGGCACGCCAAACCCCTACTTTTACTCAGCACTCAGCACTTAGTCCTCAGCACTGTATTTGAGCGATGTCAAAAATGTATCCGCCATAATCGCCGCAATTGCTTCGCCGCTAAGGCGTCCGCCATCTTTGTACCACACGCCCACCCAATTATGCGCCCCCAACATGGCACGGGTGACAATCGCCGCATCCACCGAGCGAAATTCCCCCGCTTCTATTCCGGCATGAATGCTGCGCCGAAACAACGATTCAAAATAATCGCGGCGGGCAAAAAAGGCATCACGGCGCTGGATAAATTCGTCTTCTTTATCCCCATTTGGACGGGCATTAATCAACGCCTTCATCTCAAAGACCATCGCTGCGCCAAATGCTGTATTTTCCGTAACGCCGATAATGTGCGTTTCAATCATCTCGCGCAGTTTTTCGGCATAACTTTGGTTGGAATGCAGCGTTTGTTCAATGAGTTGGATAGCATGTTCCAAGCCAATTTCCAGCACAGCCAGCAGCAAAAAATCCTTGCTCTTAAAATGATGGTACAAACTGGCAGCAGTGAGATTAACTTGGGCAGCGATGTCCTTCATGGTGGTCGCATCGTACCCATTGCGTTTCAGCACATCGGCAGCCGCGATGATGATGTCGTCTTTGCTCACAGATTGGTCGGCTGGTTTGCGTGCCACTCGTGTCACTCCCTAACAAAAATAATCAAATGCTGGTTCGATTATAGCCAGAGGAACTCTTTTCCGGCAAGTGTGGTTGGTGTTTCAACGACATTCCGTATGCCGCACGACAGTGAACAGCGGTATAATGAACCCCGTTTGTGCATTGAGAATCTAGCGGAGATGGCATGACCGAAACACGTTGGACAGGTTACGACCTGATTTTTTTTGATTGCGATAGCACACTTTCTACGATTGAAGGCATTGATGAATTGGCTCGGCTGAAAGGCAAAGAGCAGCGCGTCAGTGTCTTGACCGATAAAGCCATGAATGGGGATTTGGATTTATCGGAAGTGTATGGCAAACGCTTGAAAGCCATTCGCCCCACACGGGGACAACTCAAAGAAATTGAAGACCGCTATTATGAAACCATCGTTGAAGATGCCCGCGAAGTGATTGCGGCACTGCAATTCATGGGCAAACAAGTCTTTATCATCAGCGGTGGTTTGGTGGATGCGGTGCGTGGTTTCGGCAGGCGCTTGGGCGTTGCATCAGAAAATATCCGCGCAGTCGAACTGGAATACAATGAACTTTCCGGCGAGTGGTGGCGTTATCATGAGCCACAAGCGCAGCATACCCGGACGTATCTCGAATATGTGGCGGGACCTTTAACGGTTTCCAGTGGCAAACCGGAGATTATTCAGCAGTTGGCAGGCAATCACCCCGGACGGCGCTTCATGATTGGTGATGGCTCATCTGATTTGGCGACACGCTCGGTCGTGGATTTATTTGTGGGGTATGGTGGCGTTGTCTCCCGTGAAAAAGTCAAAAGCGGCTCTGAGGTGTTTATTCAAAGTTTATCGCTGGCACCAGTGCTGCCGTTGGTCGGTGGGTCTTCGGGCTATGCACGAGTCAAAAACACACCGCATCAAGCCATCTTTGAAAAAGGCATTCGTTTGGCGCTAGAAAGCGGCGTCTTATTCCAAAATGAAGACCAGCATAGTTTATTCGCGGCGGCATTCGCCCTCAATGAACAGGATTAATTCTCGATGACTGTAAAAACGCCTTTTGTGCCAGCCGCGATTATTTTTGATATGGATGGCACACTGGTTGAATCCGAAAATGTGTGGGAAGTTGCTGAAGGTGATTTGTTCCGGGCGCGGGGATTAACGTATACCGATGAAGTCCGCCAGCAGGTGATTGGGCTGCGCTTGGATGAATTTTTCCAGAAGCTCATCAAAATTTATGGGCTGGATGAAACGGTCGAGGCGCTTTCGGCGGAACTGATTGAACGTATGAAAGTTTTGATTCCCACGCACGTTAAACCGAAACCGGGCGCACAAGCCATGATTGATTATGCAGCACATTTGGGCATTCCCTATTGCATTGCTTCCAGTTCGCCCATGTCTATTATTGAGGCGGTGGTGCAGTCGCAAGGTTGGCGGACGTTGATTCCACATCTCTATACTGCCGATGATGTGGCACGCGGCAAACCTGCGCCGGATGTCTATCTGTTTGCTGCCGAAAAACT
The DNA here is from genome assembly GCA_022842885.1 of Anaerolineae bacterium. Classification (GTDB taxonomy): domain Bacteria; phylum Chloroflexota; class Anaerolineae; order Aggregatilineales; family Phototrophicaceae; genus JALHOR01. The sequence continues at coordinate 4,587 of JALHOR010000133.1, read as the reverse complement.
GAATGTGAATGCTGCTGAGTGCTTGGCGCTGGAAGATAGCCCGAATGGGGCGCGGGCAGCGGTAGCAGCGGGCATGGTGTGTTATGTCGTCCCCGATTTTCATAGCAAACCAGAGGCATTTGCCAGCATCACCCCGCATATCTTTTCATCGCTGGATGAGGTGCTAAAAGTGTTGGAGGGGAATTGATGCCGACTGTTTTGCGTGAGAGTGGTTATCAATTTATTATTTTTACGTCCGACCATCCGCCAGCACATGTCCACGTTCGCAAAGAAGGTAAACTTGCAAAAATTAAACTTGACCCTGTTGAATTTGAACGAACAGGTGGGTTTAATTCAGGAGAACAGAGTAAAATTATAGAAATTGTTCGTACTCATCAAGCGTTTTTGCTGAGTGAGTGGAATAGATTACAAGGTGGACAGGGAAATGAATCCTAATCAAGTGGTAAAGGTTGAATTCCGTGATGATCAAATTTATTTGCATCTGGCAGATGGGCGCATTATCGGAAACCCATTATTTTGGCATCCTTGGTTAGCAGCGGCGACACCAGAACAATGTCAAGATGTTGAAATGTATGAATTGAGCGTGTATTTTCCTATACTAGATGATGGTTTAGATGTTGAAGAAATGCTTAAGGGCATACCACCACAGGTACTACGACAGGTGCAAATGAATGAGTAGTTTTTCAGGATAGGCAGTTATGAGCCGCAAGAATCGCTATCCGGGCATTAATCCCCATCTCAACAGCTTTTTGCAGCACGAAACAGGCTGGAAAGGCTTCCAGATGATGCATATTGTCGATATTGCCCGGTTGTTGGATTCACTCTTGCCAGAAGGATACTACACTGGAGCCGAAGAGTCTCTGCAAATTAACACCTATGACCGCGATGAATTAACGCAGAAAAATACGATCTATCCTGATGTTACCATTTATCAAAGTGGCATCTCAGCTTCGGGTGTTTCCGAACTTGTTGCCAGTAGCCCTACGATGGTGCTGCCAGTGGTGGAAAACGTCGAAGAAGAATACATCAGCAGTGTTATCGTATATCGTCATGAAGAACCGGTCACGCGGATTGAAGTTTTATCACCCGCCAACAAGCACCCCGGTTCTGATGCTGCCCAATACCAAACCAAGCGCCAGCAAGCCTTGAGCATGGGCTTATGCCTTGTGGAAGTGGATTATTTGCATGAACGGCGTCCGATAGATAATCGTATTCCATCGTATCGAGACCGCGATAACGGCGCCACACCTTACAGCATTATTGTCAGTGACCCTCGCCCCGAAACAGGTTTGATGAAAATTTATGGCTTTGGTATTCTGGATACGTTGCCGATTGTAGATATTCCGCTAGCAGGAACAGATGCCGTGCGCTTTGATTTTGGTGCGGCGTATCACCAAACATTTGATAGTTCGCGGATTTATTATCAGATTCGCACGGATTACACCACAGAACCCGTGAATTTTGCGGCTTATGCGCCGGATGACCAAGCCAAAATCCAGCAGCACATGGCGCTGATTGCACAGCAAGCCTAACCCCCGCTGGAACAAAATCTTTCTCCGTATCGTCCTATAGGCAAGTGAAAGCATTTTTAGGAGATACCCTTGATGAAACGCTTGTCTATATTCTGCCTCTTGATGATATTTTTGATGACAGTCATTTTGCCTGCCAGCGCCGACTCAGCAGTGTTATACAGCAGTCAGCCGGATGAAATTGTCGTTTTCTTGAATGGCATTGCCTTCGCACGGGATACGATTGTGCTGCCCGGTGATGCCGATATTCAAATTGTGCTGCCCGCCTCGGTGTATACCGATACGCTCATTCTGCGCGAAAATGGTGAACGAGTCCCCCAATATCGGCTCATTCGCCCGACTTCTACCGATCCCTATAATCCAGTTCCCACAGGCGAAACCCGGTTGGAATGGGCAAGTACCGCCACCGAATTGCGCGAAGTTACGCTGGAATATTTGATGAGTGGCGTGCGTTGGCAGCCCAAATATGATTTGTTCCTGCGCGATGATGCCACTGAAACAACGGTTGACTTTGATTTCTTTGCCGAAATTACTAGCGATTCGTTGTTGGCAGAAAGTGTCTTGCTGAAATTAGCAGCCGGGCGTGTAGATGTGTCGCAGCCGATTGAAGATGTGTCGCGGGTGACAGCGAATCAATATGCGGCGGGTTATGCTGTGTCAGGCAATGACCAAGGGGGCGTGATTACGGGTGTGACCAGCATTCAACATCTATATGATGCAGGCGTTGTGGCATTAGAACCGGGCGGTGTGTTTTATACGCGCCTGACTGGGGGCGAATTGCCTGCGCGTAAAGTGCTATTATGGAATGCCGCCAGCGATAACCAAGTCACCGTCATTTATAAAGTCATGAACGAATTGGATATGCCTTTTGCGGAGGGCGTCGTCCGGTCTTACCAAAACAATCTGTTTTTGGGGAGCGATTTTATTGAACTAACCCCGCCCGGCAGCGAAGGCAGTGTGACCGTCGGTTATCTGCAAACGGTGCGCGTGAACCGTACTCAAGCGACCACCGATGTGAGTTCATTTATCACCGCGACCCAATATGATATTACGATGACCCTCACCAATTTCGGCGCTGACGCCATGACGATTGATGTGGTGGATAATTATCCGGTTGGGGCGGGCGTGTTTGTCTTTAGCAGTGAACCAGAACGACAAGGTAACAATCAATTCCGTTGGACAATCACCGTGCCAGCGGGCGAAGAAGTGACGATAACGTATCAGTATCGCGTGTAATGGAGAGGGTCAGCATTTCAGCTAGTCAGCCGCTTAAATAGCCTTACAAATCATGTGGGGCATGATAGATTTATCATGCCCTACATGCACCAAGTTAAGCCGTTTTTGACAACTTACCCTTGCTCAGTGATGCGGCGCATTGTTTCTGCTGGATATCGCTCGCCGGCTGCCACGCCCTGCGGCGCGATTTCGTCAAGCCGCGCCAGATCGTCGGCGGTGAGGGTAATGTCTAACGCCGCGAGGTTTTCTTCCAAGTATTTGATGCGACGTGTGCCGGGGATGGGGATGATTCCGTCCCACTGCGCCAGCACCCACGCCAGCGCCAACTGCGCCGGGGTGCAGCCTTTTTCCGCCGCCATCGCCTCAACCTGATTCACCAATGCGAGATTTTTATCCAGATTCTCGCCCGTAAAACGCGGACCATAACGACGGAAATCTGTCGCTTCTAGCACATCCACTGACTTAATCTGCCCCGTCAGGAAGCCGCGTCCCAGTGGGCTGTACGCCACAAACGCGATGTTTAATTCCTTGCAGACCGCCAAAATTTCATCCTCGACATCGCGTGACCACAGCGAATACTCGGTTTGCAGCGCGGCGATGGGATGCACTGCGTTGGCGCGGCGGATATTATTAGGCGAGGCTTCGGATAAGCCCAAATAGCGCACCTTGCCCTGCTGGACGAGTTCCGCCATCGCGCCGACAGTTTCTTCAATCGGGACGGTCACATCAACGCGATGTTGATAATACAAATCAATGACTTCTACATTTAAGCGTTTAAGGCTGGCTTCGCAAGATGAGTGGACATAATCTGGTTTGCCATTTACGCCCAAAAAGCTGCCGTCCTCGCCGCGTTGGTTGCCGAACTTGGTGGCGAGGACAACTTCATCGCGCCGATCACGAATTGCCCGCCCGATGAGCTGCTCATTACGCCCCACGCCATACATATCGGCAGTATCGAGGAATGTCGCGCCTAAATCCAGCGCCCGATGAATCGTCTTGATGGATTCGGCATCGTCGGATGCCCCATAAAACTCGGACATGCCCATGCAACCCAGACCTAATGCGGAGACTTCTAAACCGCTGCTACCCAATGTGCGTTTTTGCATGTTCATCCTCCAATAGCTGTGTATACAAATTCACTTTATAGGCGATGACGGCAAGATTTTTCTGCAAATCCTCAATGTATTGATTGACCACTTCCTGATGAGCCTTAAGCAGCCGCAAGCGCTCTGCAATGCTTTCATCACCCTGGTACATTAGCGCGGCAAACTCGCACATCTGGCGGATAGGCATCCCGGTAGCACGGAGTTTATTCAGGAATTCAATCCGCCGCACATCCTCTGGCGCAAAGCGGCGGTGTCCATTCGCTGCACGTCCGACAGGTTGCAGCAGCCCTATACGCTCATAATAGCGCAGCGTGTGGACAGATAAGCCGGTTTTTTCGGCAGCTTGTTGGATGGTGAGGTGTTCATTTTCATGCGGTGTCATCGTCATAATCCTAACTCTACAACTTAGAGTGCGCTCTAAGTCAAGCGGCTTCACACAATCTTAATGGTTTTTGGAGGTAAATAATTATTCTTAGATCAATTTGCTGTGCAATAAGGACAATCAAAAAAAGCGATGAGGCATGAAGCAGTTTTCTACTTTCAACTCTTACTGTTCACCTCTTCGATAATCCGCATTAAAATACCCCTTTGTCTTTATTCACCATACCTTGATAGCCTGACTCCATGACCAAACACTCTGTTCTCGTCGCTACGGATTTGACCGAAGAAAGCCTAAAACTGCTGCAACAGGCGGCAGATATTCATTTATCGTTTGT
>JALHOR010000132.1 GCA_022842885.1 Anaerolineae bacterium | reverse complement strand
AAAATAGTAAGTTCTTCGGCGGGTGTGGGATAGCCCATTTGCAGACGCATCAAAAAGCGGTCTAACTGTGCTTCTGGTAGCGGGAAAGTGCCTTCGTATTCAATGGGATTTTGGGTTGCCAGAATCATGAACGGATTGCTCATGCGATAAGTGATACCATCTACGGTCACTTGCTTTTCTTCCATTGCTTCTAAGAGTGCTGCTTGTGTTTTGGGTGTGGCACGGTTAATTTCATCTGCCAGCACGATTTCCGCCATGATGGGACCGGGGCGAAATTCAAATTGACTGGTTTTCTGGTTAAAAATGGAGACGCCCGTTACATCCGATGGCAGCATATCCGGCGTAAACTGAATACGATTGAAGGTGCAACCGATGGCTTTGGAGAGCGACCGTGCCATCATGGTTTTGCCCACCCCCGGAATATCTTCTAGTAATAGATGTCCGCGGCAGATTAGCCCCAAAATTGCCAGACGAATTTCATTGCGTTTGCCGATAATCACTTGCCCAACGCTCTTGACAACTCGTTCTGCCACTTCTTGCACTATACGGACTGACCCGGTATCGTTTGAGCGCCGTGTTGTTTGTTGTGGATATTCAGACACAACCTTGTTCCTTGCTAATTGATCAATTCGATTGAAGTATAACAGCGGAATCGAGTGACTTGACACGCCGATTTCCCTGCGTTTCACCATCTGTTATGCGATGCTCTTGAGCACATCTGCAAAATTAAGAACATGATTCTTCGATTGTACTTTAAAATGCGTTATAATCGAGATAGTCGTTTTGGGTGAAAATGGCTTCGTCTTAACTTGCGACTGTCCTTCTTATACAATACAATACAAGAAATTAGCCAGAGCAGGGTCATTTTTATTATGTGCTTGCCGCAGTTCCGGTAGCCATCTGCTCCCGTTGAATGCGGGTGATTTGCTGAACAGGAGAACTAACGTTATGGCGAAATCGCGTGTGGAATTAATGCAAGAACGCCTTCGTGATTTACAAGGAACTACCCCAGAGATTGAAGCCTCCGCGGTGGTGAGTGTAGACGGGCTGATTATGGCATCGGCACTGCCAGCAGGCGTAGAAGAAGACCGCGTTTCGGCGATGTCGGCAGCGATGCTATCGCTGGGTGAACGCATTGCCAGCGAACTGGGGCGCGGGATGCTTGACCAAGTGTATGTTAAAGGTCAAAACGGTTATGTGATTCTGATGTCTGTGGGTGAAGAAGCCGTTTTAACCACTTTGGTGCGCTCTAATGCAAAACTGGGGTTGATTTTCCTAGATATGCGCCGGTCTGCCGACGATTTGACCAAACTTGTTTAATTGTCATCAATAGGTGGCTTGCAAAAACAGACACCTAGATTTTCAGCAGCATCGCAACAGGCGGGAGGGCGTGATTCCTGCCTGTTGTGCTTTTTGTTTAGTAGCTCCACAGGGGATGCGTGTGTCCAGAACAAGATATATTTTCTGTACCGGTGGTGTCGTCAGTTCTGTAGGTAAAGGGCTGACAGTAGCTTCGATTGGGCGAATCCTGAAAGCTCGCGGCTTAAAAGTGGCGCTTCAGAAACTTGACCCCTACTTAAATGTAGACCCCGGCACCATGAGTCCTTATCAACATGGCGAAGTATTTGTGACTGCCGATGGTGCCGAAACCGATCTTGATTTGGGACATTATGAACGGTTTGTGGATGAAAATGTCAGCCGCATTTCGAGCGTCACTGCCGGGCAAGTTCATCTGGAAGTGCTGGAAAAAGAGCGCAAAGGCGACTTTTTGGGTGGCACTATCCAAGTCGTGCCGCATATCACCAACGAGATTAAACGACGCATTGTTCTAGCGGGTACAAAGACCGATGCTGATGTGGTGATTGTCGAAGTCGGCGGTACGGTGGGCGATATTGAAGGTGAGTCTTTCTTAGAAGCGATTCGGCAAATGCGAATCGGGCTGCGTCGTAAAGATGCGCTCTATATGCATGTCACATTTTTGCCCTACATTGGCGCGACAGGCGAGTTAAAAACCAAGCCGACGCAGCATAGTGTTCGTATGCTCCGCAGCATGGGGATTCAGCCGCAAATTATTATAGCGCGGTCAGATTATCCCGTGACCAAAGATATTGTCGAAAAAATTGCGCTGTTTTGTGATGTTGAGCCAGAAGCGGTGATTCCTTTAACCACTGCTCAGACCATCTATGATGTGCCGCTGATGCTTGAGAACAGTGGTATTGCAGATTATATTATTGATTGGTTAAAACTGGATGTGCCGCAACCGCCGGATTTATCGGCTTGGCAGGCGATGGTCAACCAGATGCAGGCGGCGCAAGAAACAATCCGTATCGCGCTGGTGGGCAAATATGTGGCGCTGCGAGATGCTTATATGAGCGTGAAAGAGGCATTGGTTCATGCCGCCACTGCCCGCAATCAAAAAATCGAAATTGAATGGATTTTGGCGGACGAGCTAGAAAAAAATCGTCATCTGGATACCTTGGCAACTGTGGATGGCATCATTGTTCCGGGGGGGTTTGGGCATCGTGGGATTGAGGGTAAGATTGTCGCTGCTCGTTATGCCCGCCAACACCGTGTCCCATACTTGGGCTTGTGTTTAGGCATGCAAGTCATGTGTATTGAATTTGCGCGACATGTTTTGCATTTTGAGGATGCCAACAGTGCCGAATTTAACGAAGCAACGTCGTATCCCATTATCAATTTGATGCTTGACCAGCGCGAAGTGACCGATATGGGCGGTACGATGCGTTTGGGCGAGTACCCGTGCCGTTTGGTGCCGGGAACGTTGGCAGCCGGATTATACGGCAAGAGCGAAATTCGGGAACGGCATCGGCATCGCTTTGAATTTAATAATGCCTATCGTATTCCGTTCCAAGACCGGGGGATACGTTTTAGCGGTCTTAGCCCGGATGAACTGCTCGTAGAAATTGCTGAAATCAGTGACCATCCCTATATGATTGGCAGCCAATTTCACCCAGAATTTCTTAGTCGCCCGGGTAATCCCCATCCGCTGTTTTTGGGACTTATAGATGCAGCGATTGGTTTTCGGGATGCCCGCATGGTTGTGGCACAGCCCACAAACAATCATCATTAAGGAAATGCTTATGTCACTCGAAAGTTTTATACGGGCGATGCCCAAGGTTGAACTGCATGTACACCTAGAAGGGGCAATCCAGCGCGAAACGTTGTTGATGATTGCGGAACAAAATAATATTGCCGCCACCATGAAACCCCGCCAATATCGGGATTGGTTGGCACTGTTAGACAAGCCGGAATATCATCGCCTAGACGAAATCGCCCATACATTAGCGGGTTGGTTGCTTTACCCAGAAGATTGGACGCGAGTGGTCTATGATTTAGGCTTATCGCTGGCACGCCAGAATGTACGCTATGCTGAAGTATGCGTAAGTCCGGCGATTTATACCGATAATGGCACATCGTTTGAGACATTTTTGGATGCCATTAATGATGGGCGTGACCGCGTAGAACGTGCATGGAAAGTGCGCCTCAATTGGATTTTGACGATTCCCCGCGATAGACCGCGTAAATCCGATGATATTGCCCGCTGGACGATGAGCGCCGCAGCACGCAAAGGCAATGTGATTGGCATGGGCATCAGTGGGCGCGAAGATGCCGAACCCGTGAACCAATTTACCAAAGCCTTTACAGCGGTGGAGAAAAAAGGGCTTGGGCGAATCTGCCATGCTCATACTTTTTCCCATACGGAACCACTCGCCGATATTGTTCATATGTTGAATCCGCAGCGCGTGTCTGATTCTTGGGGTGTTGCCGAAGATACGGCGGCGCTGAGTACGCTAGTTGAAAAACAACTACCATTGGTAGTTTCCCCCATGCGCGAAGTGTGTTTAGGGCGCATTCCTGATGTTGGGGCATATCCATTGCGCCAATTATTTGATAATGTGCCGCTGGTCTTGGCGGGGGGAATGCCAGAACTCTATCGGGCGCAGTTGATGGATGGTTATTTAGCAGCAGTCAATAAACATGGTTTGGATGTGACCGAAATTGAGCGTTTAGCGTTAAACAGTGTGCGGTACAGCTTTTTGCCGGAAGAAGACAAACAAGCGATGCTGGATCAATTTGCCGCAGAATTCCAAAAACTTCGTGAAGAACATCTCGCCAACGCTTAATTTATATCTGAATACTGTTTCAACAACTTTCTCCCAACCCCTGTTGGCGTTCATAACAACAGGGGTTATGCTATTTGATAAGCATCCATTGAGTGGGAGAATCTGTTGTTATGAAAAAAAAGAAACTTCAATCGCTTATATATAGTGGTTTTCATCGTCTTTGTGATACTAACACCCGTGCTGGCGCAGCAACCATCGCGCATCCAAACCGAGCCAATTGCTTTGCAGGCATTGGGTGAGCGCGTCGGTGTCCCCGGCTTGAACTTATCTTCGCTGGTGAATTGGAGTTGGAGTTTTGGCACATACGATTATGTTGTAAGTCAGGGGTGTTTGGGCGCACCATCTGTCGCGCCCCGCGCTGGTGGCTGGCAGCGATATGTGTTTAATTATCGTGGCATCGAATATGTTTATTTAATTTCGGATGATACCCAATCATTATTCTTATGCAATGAAGCTGCGCTTGGTACAGCAGTGCCTTCGCCAACGGTAGCCCCGCCCACTGCAACCCCTTCGGCATTAAGTTTGATGACAGCAACGCCGCTTCCGGTAGCCAGCAATACACCTGTCGCAACCACACCATCTTGTTCTTTGCCCCCACGCCTGAGTGCGGGTGGCGGAGCGCGTGTGACGCCGGGTGAACCCAACTGGGTTCATGCTGCGGCAAGTCGCCAGAGCGCCAAAACAGGCGAAATTCCGGCGGAAGAAGTATTTCAGGTGTTAGAAGGTCCCGTCTGCGATGCCGCTGCTGGTATGTATTATTGGCGCGTGCGCTATCAAAATCAAATTGGTTGGACTTCCGAAGGTTTGGGCGAATACTGGCTTGAACCCATCATTGTTCGGGTGGGTTTTACGATAGACAATGCCGCGCAAGCCGTCTCTGCTGAATGGTTGCAAGCCTATCCTGCTGGGATAAACGCCATCGCTTTTTCGACTTTTGGCACGGTGTTAGCAATATTAGAACCTAACGGCACGGTCATTTTGTATGATTCGCGGGATTTAAGTTTTATTGGGCAATTGGCACGTACCGAACCTGTGGAACATATGGCACTGAGTCATGATGGCTTGTATATGGCAACCAGTGTCGCCAATGGTACGGTTTATACGTGGGATATAACATCACAACGGGCATTAGGACAAGCGGTTCATGGCGGTGATGTAACGGCGTTAGCATTCAGTCCGGTCAGGGACGAAAATCGGATTTTGGTGGTGGCAGATACAACGGGCATCGTCTGGTTATGGAATGCCCCCGTTGTTACGCCGACCAGTTTACCTCTCATAAAACTATCGGTGACGGGCATGGTGGCATCGTTAGAATTTAGCCCCGACGCAAGTGTTTTGGTTGCAAAAGATGAGTCTGGAGCAGTGTTGGGTGCTTGGCAAATTCGCTGAAAATGGGTGTTGGGGCGATGAAGAACCGCCCCTTTTTTGATTATTCAGAATTGGGCGTGACCTGAATATTCGTATATCGGTCTTGGTCAATGGGCAGCGTGACTGTGAGCGTGCCATTTTTGTTAAGTTTGGCTTTTGCCTCGTTAGATTTGACGGGAATATTGATGGTCACAGTCCGGGCAAAAATCCCAAATTTGCGTTCACGCAGCAAAAAAGAGGCTTTGGCGGGAACTTCATCTTCTTGGGTTTCGCCACTGATCGTCAGAACATTGCCTTCCATACTGACTTCAATGCTGGTTGGCACTAAGCCATCAATCGGCGATGTTTTGATAACAATGCTGTTTTCCAATTCATAAACATCCAATTTAATGCTTGTACCGCCGCTGGTGGCGGATTGTACTGTTTGAATCCCTTGTTCTACGACTTTGCCTACAGTGGCAGCGCCTTGTTCTATCACGCGGGTGGCTTTATCGCGCAGGCGGGCAATTTCTTGCATTGGGTCAAATTTATCGTCAGACATAAAGACTGTCCTCATGGGCAAATCGGCTGAATGCGTATCATTATAGTGCAGTACGCAGCAAAGATAAAATTGTTGCATATGCAAAACGCCGGACTTGCGCCCGGCGTTTTGGAAATTTACTCGCACTAAGATTAGATGACTTCGGCAAAATCGCCTTCAACCACATCTTCAGGACGCGGTTGTTCGCTGCTGGGTTGCCCAGCATGGGCTTGTTGGGCAAGGGCATGAGCCGCATTTTGCAGCGATTGAATGCCGCCACGAATGGCACTGAGATTATCTGTTTTCAGCGTGTCTTTGAGGGTGTTAATCTCATGTTCAATCTGGTTGCGGTCGCTGACAGGGACTTTATCCCCCAAATCACCTAGCGATTTTTCGACTTGATAAATCAGAGTATCGGCATCATTCTGTGCCTTCACCAATTCGGCACGCCGTTCATCCGCAGCACGATTCTGGTCAGCTTCGCGCACCATACGGTCAATTTCTTTTTCCGATAGGTTGGTCGAGGCAGTGATGGTGATTTTCTGCTCACGTCCGCTGGCTTTGTCTTTGGCGCTCACGTTCAAAATGCCATTGGCATCAATATCAAAGGTCACTTCGATTTGGGGAATACCACGCGGCGCAGCCGGAATACCTGTCAGTTGGAACTGCCCAAGCAGCATATTGTCTTTTGCTATAGGGCGCTCACCTTGATATACCACGACATCTACACCCGTTTGGTTGTCTGCCGCTGTCGAGAAAATTTCAGCTTTCTTGACCGGGATAGTCGTGTTGCGCTCAATCAGTTTGGTCATCACGCCGCCAAGTGTTTCTAACCCTAGACTCAAGGGAGTAACATCTAGCAGCAGAATATCTTTAATCTCGTTGGTGAGTACCCCGGCTTGGATTGCCGCGCCGACTGCTACGACTTCATCGGGGTTGACTGTTTTGTTCGGCACTTTGCCCAATAGCTTTTCCACCATCGTTTGTACCATTGGCATCCGGGTTGAGCCGCCGACGAGAACCACCTCTTGAATATCGTTTTTCGTTAAGCCTGCGTCTTTGAGCGCCTGTGTTACGGGTGTCTCCAACCGCTGCATCAATTCTGCGCTTAACTGTTCCAATTTGGCACGAGTTAAAGTCATCACCAAATGTTTCGGTCCAGAAGCATCGGCAGTGATAAATGGCAAATTGATTTCGGTTTGTACCATATTCGAGAGTTCGATTTTGGCTTTTTCTGCCGCTTCTTTTAGGCGTTGCAGAGCCTGACGGTCATTACGAAGTTCAATGCCTTGGTCCCGCTTAAATTCGTCTGCTAACCACTCTATGATACGCAAATCCCAATCATCACCACCGAGATGTGTATCGCCACTGGTGGCACGCACTTCCACAATACCATCACCGACTTCTAGGATGGATACATCAAATGTGCCACCACCCAAATCAAACACGAGGATAATTTCGGTGGCGCGTTTATCCAGCCCATAAGCGAGAGACGCGGCGGTTGGCTCATTGATAATTCGCAGTACCTCTAGCCCGGCGATTTTGCCCGCGTCTTTGGTGGCTTGGCGCTGACTGTCATTGAAATATGCAGGAACAGTGATGACGGCTTGCGTGACTTCTTCGCCGAGATATGCCTCTGCATCTTTCTTGAGTTTGCCTAAAATCAAGGCACTGATTTCTTGGGGCGAATAGACCTTATCCGTTGCCGGAATGTTGATGCGGGCATCGTCGCTGGCTCCGGCAACAACTTGATAGGGCAGGCGTTGGGCTTCATTCTGCGCTTCCGTATAGGATTTGCCCATCAACCGTTTGACAGAAAAAATGGTGTTTTCCGGGTTGACGACGGCTTGGCGGCGGGCGCTTTGCCCGACAATTCGTTCTTTGTTCTTGTTAAATGCCACAACAGATGGGGTGGTGCGGTTGCCTTCTGCATTGGCAATAACCACTGGTTCGCCATTTTCCAGTACTGCTACCACCGAGTTGGTTGTTCCTAAGTCAATTCCGATAACTTTACCCATGATGCAATCCCTCAACTATCTAAGATTTGAAACGCTTTACTGTGCTTACTATAGATAGGAAATATCAGAGGCATATCGGAACAGTGTCAGAGGCACATCAGAGGATTATAAAAAATGTGTTAGCGGGCATTAGGTACAAAAAAACCGGGTCTTCCCCGGTTCCTGTTTTACTTTTTGACCAGTGTCAGCATTTGTTTGAGGACGTTGAGAACACTATCTTTTTCGAGTGCCACACATACCGGAACGTTGGCATCATCACTAAGGCGCGTACCATCGCGGATTTCGTCTACGCTGGCTGCCCCTTCCAAATCCGATTTATTGGCAACAACCAAATGTGGCACATCCACAAAGCTGGAAAACTGACGAATGAGTTCTGCTGCATCGGGGAAAGAGGGCTTATCGGTGCTGTCTACAAGAACAATAAACCCGTTCATTTCTTTTGCCAAAATTTCCCACATGAAGTTAAAGCGGGTTTGCCCCGGCGTACCAAAGAGGTGAATCGTATCGCCGTTGAGGGTGATGCGCCCAAAATCCATTGCCACTGTGGTTTCCGCCTTGATACCCCGGTCTTCGGTGGTGATATTTTTTTCCGTGAGAATCACTGGAATATCCGATGCCGATTTCACGAATTCGGTTTTACCGGAGTTAAAGGGACCTGTAACGATAATTTTATAAACAGACACAAGACCCTCCTGCGGGGGTGGAATAGCTGACGCGCTTGTATTTTACGAAGAAATGCCCCCCCCTGCAAGGTGATTGCCTTGTTTCACACTATATCAATGAATTCTGGTGACACCGCTTTGGTCAGATAATGCTCAGTTTCTGGGTGAAAAAAAGATTGCCCGGCATGATGTGCCTCTAAAGCGCGTATTCGCAAAATCACTGTATCACTGCCATGCCGCTGGGCTACTCGGCGAGCAATATCCAGATTCGTCGTCAGATGCACGTATTGGCGTTGCTGATGCACCAACCCATGCTGCTGAATCAGCGGCAAAATAGTATGGGTTGTGCCGTGATACAAGTATTCAGGCGGCACAGCAGGCGGATATTGGATAGCCGTATGATTTTTGAGACTGTGACCATACATCGCGCGAATGCTGCCATCGCGCAGTTCATAACGTTTTTTACCGTGTTTATCGCCTGCGACAACAGTTTCAATATCTGCCCATGTATAGTGCGTTCCAAAACGAGTTTGTACTATGAGCAGCACATCATCGGCATCCGTAAAGCCTTCTTCGTCCAATTCGAGACCAAATTTTTGTGATTCATGGCGCAAAATCAGCGCCAAAAATTTTGATAATTTATCGAGAGCTTTCATCTATTTACCTCAACGTTTATTTGTATTTTATGACGATTCGGTGGTGAGATGTCTATATTTATGCCATAATTTTTCTGAAAAGTACGGATTCATCAGCATCAGGAATGGTATTATGGAAATTCTTGGAATTGATATTGGCGGGTCAGGCATTAAGGGATCGCCTGTCAACGTGGAGACGGGCGAACTTGCCGCAGAACGTTATCGTGTGGATACACCAGCACCATCTACACCCGAAGCCGTGGCAGAAGCGGTGCTGGAATTAGTCCAGCATTTTAATTGGCAGGGTCCCATTGGGTGTACCTTTCCAGCGATTGTCAAAAATGGTGTGGCATATAGCGCCGCCAATGTAGATAAATCGTGGATAGGGACAGATGCTCATCGCCTTTTGCAGCATCATACCAATTGCCCAGTTTTGGTAATTAACGATGCCGATGCTGCCGGCATTGCCGAGATGCAGTTTGGAGCAGGACGCCATTTTAATGGGCTAGTCATTATGTTGACATTCGGGACAGGCATTGGCAGTGCTTTGTTCATCAATGGTCAGCTAGTGCCGAATACGGAATTGGGGCATGTGCAAATCCGCGGTAAAGATGCCGAACACCGGGCTTCTGCCCGCATCCGCGAGGAAAAAGAACTCTCTTGGAAGCGGTGGGCGCGGTTGGTTAATGAATATTTGCAGCACATCGAATTTTTGTTTTCACCAGATTTGTTTATCATCGGGGGGGGCGTTAGCAAACGCTACGATAAATTTTTCCCGTTTTTGGATGTGAAGGCAGAAATTGTTCCCGCGCAGTTCCGTAACGAAGCGGGGATTGTAGGCGCGGCATATGCCGCGCGTGATTTGATTTAAGCCCGAAGCGACATAAGTGCCACTGGAGAGTTACACCAGTGGCACCGCAAATTCAAATAAAACCCGGTCTTTTTTCTGGTGTATGTGTAATGGGCTGTTGTGTTGATACAGCAAAAAATCTGCTGTCGCTATTGCCGATGGGGTACTCGTTAGGTGGCTAATTTTATCGTCCCCATATTGTAATTTGCGCTCAATCACAAAATGGGCAGCAGTATCGTCTAATGCAATAGACATCAAGATTTCGGGTTTAAAGGTATTTTTTCCGACTGTAATTAAACTGGTGACAGCAATTATCAAACGGGGCGACCCTCGCAAGTTTACCTGTTGGTCTGGGGCAGTGATATTCAGGTGTAATTCTGGCTCGATTTTGGCGCTTTCATCTTGGACAGCTTGCAAAAATCCGGCTAAGGGTTCGGGTGCAAAGATTGGGGTTTCATCCCGATAGTGGCTATAAATGCGATTCCCCAAATGATGCCAGCACGCCGCCCCGCGATAACTGGCGTCACGCATAATTAGGAGCCATGCTTGTTTTTCAGCATCGCTGATTTCAGCCGGGTCAATCCCGCGACTGCGCCCTGTGAGCAAATCACCGTATCCGCGAATTTGTTGCAGCGGATTCAAGCCTTCGTGCCGCCAATAACTAATGCAGGCTAACACATCTTGCATCCCATAGGCGATAGCTTGATGAATATCTTCCGCCGCTAAGGCAAGATAGGTCTGTAAGATAGTCGCTTGAGACATTCCTGCCAACGATAAGCGCACAATCTCTACCACAGTGATATGAGTATCGCGGATACATGCCTGCCCGCCAGCTATCGCCGGGTCACGGGTAATGCGGTCAAACTCAGCCATGCGTTATGAATCCGCAAACTGGGCAAAATAGCCCCATTGGCGGTGATAATAGACCAATGGCTCACCGTCTTCCGATAAATCACCTTCGGTAATTTCTCCCAAAATAAGAATGCTCGCCCCCACATCAATAGATTGATATACACGACAACCCAACCAACCTAAGACTCCGGGCAAGATTGGACTGCCATTCGCAGCGGGGGTGCAGATAATATTTTCAAAGCGATTTTTGCGGTCAGGATACATGCCAGCAAATAACTTACTCCAATTTCCTTGGTCACGGGTGAGAATATTTACCGCAAAAACCCCACTCTTAAGGATAAGCTGCCCGGCATACAGCGTCTTACTCACACTCATTGAAATAAGCATGGGGTCTATGCTGACACTCGCAAACGAGTTAGCGGTGAAGCCTTGCCATTCTTCTTCATGTGCTGTCGTGATAACGCTAATTCCTGTTGTCCAATGTGACATGATATTTTTAAAATTTTGAACATCCAGACTCATGCCATGCTCCACCTATAGAATTGTTAAAACAATTAGATTATATCAACAATTGTGTTTTAAGGATAATGATCGCTTGGGTGGTTTTAGATGGCATTCCTTGACCGAGCGTAGGGCAAAGGTTATACTGCTTTCTGTCTATTTTGAACAACCCCATTCAGGCAATATGCCAGAATTAAGCATTTATGGAAGGTATGTGTGAATATGGCACATCACGAGTTTGTGTACCGCGAACCCGGCACACAGTCGCGTGCAATTGCGCTGCGCGATGAAAAATCTTTATCCCCATCGTATACACGCTCTTATGGGTTTGCAATCAGTCATGGTAGTGGTGCAGAAGTATGGGACGCAGATGGGAATCGGTATGTAGATTTTGCAGCGGGTATCGCGGTCTTAGCGACCGGCTATAGTCACCCTAGGATTGTGGCTGCTATCCAAGAACAGGCAGCACGCTATATTCATATTGGTGCGACAGATTTTTTCTGCCCAGAACCCGTTAAATTAGCTGAAAAATTGCAACAAATTATTCCCGTCCATCACGCAGCGCCAGAAGATAAACGTGTTTATTTCGCCAATTCCGGTACAGAAGCCATCGAAGCGGCGTTGAAATTAGCCCGCTATCGGGAACATCGGTCCCATTTAATCGCGTTTTATGGTGGCTTTCATGGGCGCACGATGGGGTCACTGTCGTTGACTGCCAGCAAAAATAAGCAGCGCGGCGGCTATCCCTATATCCCCGGTGGCGTAACCCATGTGCCGTATCCTGCCCGCAATGAATGCAATGATTGTGAAAACAACGGTTGCTGTTCGCAATGCTGGTCGGATGCTGTAGGGTTTATCGAAAAGTTTGTTTTTAAGAAAGTTCCCCCGCGGGAAGTGGCAGCCGTCGTGGTAGAGCCGATTCAAGGGGAAGGGGGCTATCTTGTCCCGCGTGCCGATTTTTTCCCGCGTTTGCGCCAGATGTGCGATAAATATGGTATTTTGCTCATCGCCGATGAAATTCAATCCGGTGTGGGGCGTACTGGCAAATGGACAGCGTTGGAGCATTTTGGGGTAGCGGCGGATATTGTGTGCTTGGCAAAAGGCTTAGGCTCTGGCGTGCCGATTGGCGCGATTGTTGCCCATGATAACGTCATGAGCAAATGGGTACCGGGCGCTCATGCCAGTACCTTCGGTGGCAATCCGTTGGCATGTGCGGCGGGGTTGGCGACGCTTAATGTGATTGAAGATGAACACCTGATGACGCAAGTAACCGAATTGGGCGATTATACGCTTAAACGCCTGCAAAATTTTATGCAGCATCATCCCTCATTAAGCCGGGTGGATGGCATGGGCTTCATGATAGGAGTGGATTTTAAAGATGCTCAGGGCAATCCTATCCCCAATTTCCGTGATGAAGTTGTGAATCAGGCATATCTGAATGGCTTACTGTTGTTAGGCTGTGGCGAGAGTGGGATTCGGTTTGCGCCGCCGCTGGTGTTGACAAAACCATTATTGGAAGAGGGTTTGGATATTCTGGAACACACCATTGCCAATGTAGAAGAAGAATTGTGGGTTTCGGCTGAAGACTAACTAAAAATGGGGCAGTTTTTACGCTGCCCCATTCTGATTTGTTTATCCAACACTCAGGCTGGTTGAGCCGTCGCTCTTGGTTGTTTGATGAATGGGCATCTGGTCGGTGCCGATATTGACCATGAGTTCTTCTGGTCCTTTGACATCGCTGTATTTTTCCAAAATTTCGGCAGTTTGCTTTGCCGCTTCGGATTGCTGTTTTTCGACTGTTTGGAAATACTGCCCGTTTTGTTTGGCGATGATACCTTCGCAGCGTTCCACAAACCGCAAAAAGGGGTCACTGGTGTTCGCGTAGCCGCCGCTGCGAACATCATACAGATGTTTTTCTTGCAGCAGTTCTTCGGCTGCTTTGCGATAATTGCTCCAATATTCACCGTATTTATACAGTCCCTCAATCGCCGCAGATAGTGCCACTGCCAAGCTGATAACCACCGTAGCCATATCTAGCAGAGCGCGGACCCAAGGTTCATTATTCACATAAGCGGCAATACTGGGACCTGTACCTACTAAGACTGGAACAGTGACCGACCCAATGACGATGACCCGCTGAAAAAAATGATAGGACTGTTTGTTTTCGCTCGATTTTTTATCGTAGTAGCGCCATTGGGCATACCAACGATTTTCGATATAAAATTTTTCTTCAGCAGTAACATTGCGTTTTACAAAAATGGGCGGGGGCCAAGGTGCCTCTGGTTGTGCCAAATATTCTTTGTATTGTTCAGGAGTCAGTGGTGTAATAGCGACAGATTTTGATGACCCACTACCCCCATTGGTTGGGATAGGATAATTGAATGTTTGAGTGTCATTCGCCATGGGCTGCTCCCCCTTAAATTACTCAATATAACTGATTTGAATAATCATACTCTGATAGTGAAAAATATGCCACTGTTTCAACACAAAAAACCCGGCGAAAAAGTCGGGCTAGGAACGGCTAAGAAAGGGTA
>JALHOR010000131.1 GCA_022842885.1 Anaerolineae bacterium | reverse complement strand
CAGTCCAGCTAATGTACCTGCGATGATAAACAAAGTTTTCTGGCGAAGCGTCATGCCTGTTCTCCCGATGGGTGTTTCACTGATTACAGTATATATCAAATCAGAGTTTGGGTCTGCGGAAGGTTGCCGGCGTCTATTTGGTGCGACGCTCACTCAAGAGCCACACGGAGGTAATCAGAATATGGGTGCTTTCGGCGGCTGCCCACCATACCCGCGCTAAGAGCGCCAGCGTGAAGGCGGTCTCCGCGCCATAGGCAGGCGTTAATAGGAGCGTCAACATTGCTTCGCGGGGTCCCAAGCCAGAGGGCGTCATAAAAATCAAAAAGCCCACTGTCCATGCCACCGCAAAACCCACCGCCGCAAATGCCAACGAGACTTGCGCCGCACCAGCAGCCAACAACAAGCAGTAAAAGCCAGCACTGATAAATACCCACACGATACCTGCCATCAATGCCAGCTTGATGAATAACCACCAGCGGCGTTGACCCAATGCCTGCAAAATCTCCAGCATTTTTGCTGCACCGGGAAAACGCAGCCGCACCAATAGCCGCCAAGTGCCATCATGCAGCGAAACAACCATGCCAACCATGCATACAATCGCGCCGAATGATAGCAAGTTGCCGACCGCCAATGCGCCGAACAACACGATACTAAAGAGACTCAAGAACAATGCCACGACAATAAATGCCAAAAGTTCCCATAATGTTGCGGCGGTCGCTACGGTTAGTGGCATCCCATTTTGGCTATATAAGCTGGCTTTGGCAGCGGCGAACCAAATGCCCCCCGGCAAATATTTTGCCATCTGCGAGAGCGCCCAATACCGATATGAATCGCGGCGGGTGAGGGGGTATTGCAGAGCGCGGCTGGCAACGACACCCATCTGCGCTAGCGGGATAAAGCCAATGATGAGCAGCAGCACCGCGAGTAGGGCATAATCAAGGCGATAGGATTGCAGAATGGATTGCCAATCTTGCTGGCTGCCAAGCTGCTGCCAAAAAATGCCCAGAAAGACCAGCGCCAGCCCCCAACCCACCCAATTGAGCAGTGTTTTGAACGATATTTTCATGCGTTAGCGTAATTCTTTAGGTGTTTTGCCCATGTAAGAGTGCGTTATTGTATCATGATTGACCGCCAAAATCGCTATGAAATGCTATAACGCATAAATTTTTCATCAGTCTATAAAAGACAAAAAAGGTTCTGTAGGGACACGGCATGCCGTGTCCCTACACACAATCTGATCTGATTTACCCATTATGACCTTTTGTAAAGTCGTTTTTAGCGATTAACCTGAATTTCCCCCTTTGCGTTCTGTACGGCTTTGGGGTTAAATACATAGGATAATCCATCAATCTAGCTTCGGATAAATCACTATGAAATATTCTGCTGATAATTTACTGCTGCGCTCGACCAACGAAGATAAACCCGGCTTATTTGCCCGCCTGTCTGCCGAGCAAGCAGGTTGGGATTATCTGAATCTGGTGGCGATGCGGCTGGAAAAAGGCAAAACCTTTGGCATCACCATCGCGCAGTATGAATATTTGGCAGTGATTTTGAGTGGCGTGTGCGATATTCGTACTAATAAGGGCAATTTTGAACAGGTGGGGTATCGGCGCGATGTCTTTAGTGGGCTGCCGTTTGCCATCTATATGCCGCGCAACACCGAATTTGAGATTGAAGCCAAGAGCGATAACTTTGAGGTGATTTCCTGCTGGTCGCCCACTGACCGTGATACACCCATTAAACTTATCACGCCTGATGATGTCAAAATTAACATGGTGGGCGGTGGCACGGGGTCGTATCAAGTGAATGCGTTGCTGCCCAATGACTTCGGCAGTCATCGGTTGTTAGCTCAGGAAGTGTATACGCCCGGTGGCAACTGGTCGAATTATCCGCCGTTTAAACATGATGACCATCGCACGACGGGCAAGGGTGATTTGCTGGAAGCGAACCTAGAAAAAGTCTGTTTTTACAAGCAGCAACGCCCCGGTGGTTATGCCATCCAGCGCATTTATAGCGAAGATGACAGCCTGAGCGCGACGGTCATTCCGCAAAATAATGATGTGGTTATCGTGCCGAAAGGCTATCATCCGTTGGCATGTCCGCCCGGTTATCCCGCGTATACCTTGCAAGTGATGGCAGGGTCGGCGCATCAAGTCATGACCAAAACCGACCCAATTGATGCTTGGATGCAGGATACACCTGCGCCACGCGATGCCCGTTTGCCGTTGGTAGACCGGGGAATGCACCCCAGAGAAGGGTAGGAGGTAAATTTGAACTATCCAAGTAAACCCATACCATGTTTTTGATTGAATCACAGAGTCGCTATGAAATGCTTTCACCCTACGGGATGAAAACTGGCAATTTGACTAACGGCTAAGTGACATGTGGTTTTTGACTCAGCACTTAGTCCTCAGCACTATGCACAATGATACATTTTTATCGTCAATTTTGACGTTGACTATGATGTTATCTAGGAGAGCAACATATGCCACAAACCGCACTCATTACCGGCGCATCCGGCGGCATTGGATTAGCCTTCGCCCATAAATTTGCCCAGAACGGCTATAACGTGATTCTCGTTGCCCGCAGTGTCGCCAAATTGGAGGCGCTGGCAGCCGAATTAAATGAAAAATATCATGTCAAAACGTTGGTCATTGATGCCGATTTAACCACACAAGCCGCGCCGCGTGCCATTGTGGAAGCGATTCGGGAAGAAGATTGGCAAGTGGATGTGTTAGTCAATAATGCGGGCTTCGGCAGTTATGGCTTATTCCACGAGCAGGAGACCGCCGCTGAATTAAACATCATCGAATTGAACGTGATGGCGCTAGTGCATCTGACGCACCTGCTGCTGCCGGATATGGTTTCGCGCCGCCGCGGCAAAATTTTGAATGTGGCATCTACGGCAGCGTTTATGCCGGGTCCATTGATGGCAGTCTATTATGCCTCTAAAGCATTTGTACTGTCTTTTTCGGAAGCCATCGGCAATGAGCTAAAAGGCACAGGTGTCACTGTGACGGTTTTATGCCCGGGTCCCACCAAATCAGATTTTCAGGCGCGGGCAGCCATGACTGATTCGAAGCTGGTGCAGGGCAACCTGATGAGCGTTGACGAAGTGGTGGCGGCAGGGTATACCGCCACTATCCAAGAAAAAGTATTGGTCATTCCTGGCGTGACGAATCGCATTCAAGCGTC
Organism: Anaerolineae bacterium; assembly: GCA_022842885.1. GTDB lineage: Bacteria > Chloroflexota > Anaerolineae > Aggregatilineales > Phototrophicaceae > JALHOR01. The sequence continues at coordinate 10,980 of JALHOR010000131.1, read as the reverse complement.
GTTGCCGCGTTTTTTCCCGCGCTGGCTCATCACGCGCTTAGTGCGGAATGCCCAAGCCCGCACCGGGCATTAAGGCTACTCGCTATTTATGCTACTCCTTATCCTGTAACGCCTGTGCGCTGTGTTCCCCAAGGGTCGGCGCGGGTGCTAAAATCATGAATGAAACGTTCATTGTATTGCGTCAACAGTTCTTCGACGCGCTCATATCGCTCAGATGCGACCATCAGCCCGGCATGATATTTTTTCAGGAAAGGCACATGCCGCACTTCCGGGTCATTGTATGCTGATAAATCGGGGTGTTCTTGACGTGCCAGTGTCATCAATAAGCCGGCGTAATCATTGCGAACTGGTGGTAGTTCATATTTTTCGCCGCGCAGCATAGCAATTTCCAAGCGTCCCCATTCGCGCCACAAATTGATGTCGGTTGCGCTTTCAATCAAATCGGAGATATTCGCGCCGCCCACCCGCGCTGCTGATTCCAGAAAATAAATTTCACCATCCTCATGTGCCTTGATAAATTCGGTGTGGGTCACGCCATTAACCATGCCCAAGGCTTTGAAAATTTTGTCATTCATCTTCTTGATGGTTTTCACATCTTTATCTTTATCTGGCAGCACGCGCGTATTAAACACGCCGCCGCCCTGATAAATTTGCAGTGGGGGAGCGCCGTATTTCTGCACGCTGACGAAAACGGCTTTGCCATCCACAATAATTGAATCAGCGTGGTACACATCGCCCGGCACAAATTTTTCCAACAGATAATACGATTGCAAATCGCCCAATTTATCTAATGTGCGCCACAATTGGTCGTGCGATTGGATTTTTTCGATGCCCATGGCGCTGGCTTCCATACGGGGTTTTAGCACCCACGGCAAATTAACGGCTGCCATATAATCGCGCAGGCGGTCATAATTCTTGATGCCTACAAAATCCGGTACGAGGATACCCGCGTTTTGTGCAAGTTCGCGCATGGTCAGTTTATCGCGGAATTGGCGCACGGCGCTGACGCCCATACCGGGCAGCCGCAAATGTTCGCGCAGCATCCCCACCAATTCCACTTCAAATTCATCCAACGCAATGATCCGGTCAATCTTCCGCCCACGACACAAATACGCGACGGTATGGATGACATCTTTGTACTTTGCTAAATCCGGCGTAAAGAACGCTTCATTAATAATATCAAAGGGGAAGGGGTCATCGCGCAATTTTTCTTCGGTCAGCAGCAGCACATAGCAATTTAATTCGTTTGCCACGCGCAGCATGGGTTCGCCTTTGCAAGTGCTGGAGACAAACAAAATAGTTTCTTTGTGAGGGGTATTCATCATGAGGTAGACTCCAAAAGCCAAACTAAATGATGACCATGATTGTAACCGCCGCCGCCCGAAATTGCGAACACCTCATCAGCGGCAAAATTATCACTTCACAGTGAGGATACCCCTGCTACAATGCCTGTTATGCGACGATTTTTGCAGCGACTCTTCCTTGTAATGTTTTTAGGGCTGATGGCGGTGGGCATCGGTGTTGCTTATCGTTGGTATCGCGCTGGTGGTGCTGCCAGTAACGATTCCGGCAGCAACACTTATATTTATCGCTGGCTGACCGATACTTCCGTACAATCTTCGTGGGGGATTGTGGGCGGCGTGGTGTGCAACGATGCGCCGTTTATGCTGCCTTCGTCTGGGTTTATTGGCTTGTTGTGGAGTGACCCCGCGCCGCCTTACGCTGACAATCGGCGGCACACGGGCGTTGATATTTTTGGGTTGGGTGCGCCGAATACCGTGCCAATTGTGGCGGTTTATGATGGCTGGCTCACCCGCGAAAGTGATTGGAAAAGCACCGTCATTATCCGGCATGATGACCCGCTGCAAGCTGGACGGACAATTTGGACGTACTATACCCACATGGCGAATCGCGCTGGCAATGTCAGTTTTATTGCGCCGAGTTTCCCCGCTGGCGCATCTGAAATGTTCGTCAAACAAGGGACAATGTTAGGCTATCAGGGTGAATATGCGGGCAGCGGCAACCCGATTGCGATGCATGTGCATCTGAGTATCGTCACGAGCGATGCCGCCGGAAGCTATTTAAACGAAGCCATCCTCGATAATACGCTTGACCCATCACCGTATTTTGGGCTGCCGCTGAATATCGGTGCTGCACCAGCGCGACCGATTCAGTGCCAAGCACCTTAACTCTTTATGTTCACCAGTATCAACCCCACCACGCATCATAAATTGCAATCCTGTTGCCTATTAATTCACATCATGGTTGCACAATCACCGCCGATAATCCTAAAAATTGGCTGTAACGTACCACGGCTGCTGCAAAATTGTGATGTTCTGCTTCTGTAAACTGCCGCAAGAAAATAGGCTCGATGATAACGGCATCTTTTTTCAAGGTTCGCTTCCAGAAACCAGCGACTTCACCCCTTATCACAATGGTAGCGGGGAGAAGACCATTATCGCGTTGCCAAATCTTTTTGTGGTTAGGAGCGAGTGAAGCAGAGCGATCGGTATAACTCAGCAAAAATTCATCGAACCCTGGTAGCAAAAACACTACATCTTTTTCAGTTATCGGCTCATGAGATGGCGGAAACCAGTAACTTTGTCCGTTTATTCTTTCTTCTACGAATTGAGGTTTTACAGCTTCCAGCCCTTTTTTCGCATCGGTCAATGTGAGACCCGTCCACCAAGAAAAGTCCTTCACCGTTGCCGGCGCACGACTGGTAAAATAACGTCGCGCAAGTTCGACCAAGGCTTCCTCATAGCTCAATTCGCGCCCCGGCGGTAGCCATTCGTCCATCAGTGTGAAGGTATGTTGCTTCCCGCGTCGTACTCCCAAACAAAGCAACCCGATTTGTGCCAAATACCCCAGAATATGAACCCCTCGCCCAGATGACGTGATGCCATTTTTGTCTAGAATTTGATACATTTCATCACGAGTGAGTTGCTGTCCTCCTTGCAATGCCGCAATCACCAAATCTTGACAGCGGTTAATTAAGGCGGTGTCTATTTCTTGCCGACGGTACAAAGCCGCATTACGAGTGATAACACGAGGTGCTAACGTTTTTAAAATCCAACGTATCTCATCGGGAGCAACGAAATGGAGTGTACCTCGCATGGGCCATGTTCGCACAATCGTCTTATCAGCGATAGCTTGTTCAATCGTCGCTTCGTTAGCATTCTGCATCCGTACTCCGATTGCCCACAGAGTCCCGAAATAATCCTGTGCCTGCATCGCCCCTAACCAAGCAACCACCTCACTGGGCGTTTGGAAATCAGCTTGCAAAAGCCGCTGATGATGCAATCTCAGGATGCTAATCTCCGATGCTTCCATCCTTATCCTCCAGCTATTTTGTTCAATAACTCGGAAAGCAAACTAACCTTTCACATTCACCAGTATCAACCCCACCACGCATAAGGCAATGCCCGCCATATTGATGGGCGTGAGGTGTTCTTTGAATAGCAGCAAGCCCACCGGGATGAGCAGCAGTGCCACCATTAAATTGGCGATTAATGGTGCGAGATTTACATTCCAGCCGGCACGATATGCCAACAAAAAGCCAAGTTCGATGCCCACAATCGTCAGCCCAAATAGCACATTCGCCCAATTCAGATGTTGAATTTCTTGCTGGATATGGTGTTTGAGGGGATACAGCACAAATAACACGGCGCTCCCCATCAACGCTACCAGATATGCCACAAAGACCGCTAACGCCGGGTTAGTCTGTGGCGATGCGAACTTGAGACTCACATGATACGTCACACTCGATACAATAATAATGACAATCGGCACTAGCAGCGCAAGCGACATGTAAGCCCCTCAAAAGTGAGAAAATTAAGATGAGTTAGTTTTTGTATCCGCTGCTTTTCTGCCATTCAGTAGCAGATTCACCAGCACACCGACCACTAATGCCCAGAAGGGCGCTCCAATGCCGAACAAAGTCATACCGGAACCCGCGCATAAAAACGCCATCAATGCGCCATCGCGTTGTTCTGGTTTTGCCAAACCATTCGCCAAGGAAGACATAATCGTGGCACTCAGTGCCAAACCTGCTAACACCGTCACCAACGCCGCCGGAAAAGTGGCGAACAGACTCACGACGGTGGTGCCAAATAAGCCGAACAGCGTATACCAAATGCCTGTCATCACCCCGGCTGAATAGCGTTTGTGCGGGTCGGGGTGCGCGTCAGGATTGGTCATCATGGCGGCGGTCAGCGCCCCCAAGGTTAAGCCATGCCCCCCAAAAAAACCGGAAATTACCGAAGCAACACCCGTCATCACCAACACACCATTAATCGGAGGAATGTAGCCCGCGCCTTGCAGCACGGCTTGTCCGGGGGCATATTGCGATGTGATGGCGAGGATAAACAATGGCAGCGCCAAATTAATTGTCGCCGTCAGGTTAAATTCGGGCAATGTAAGATGGGGTATCGTCAGCGCCACAGGCACAGCTTGAATGTTCAATTGTCCTTGCACGCCAATCATGACCATGCCGGCAATCAGCACGCCAAAAATCGGCGCTCGGAAATGTAGCCGCTTGAGGACAAAATAGGTCACTAGCATTACCATCACCAGCGTCGTATCGCTGCCCAATGCCGTAAACAGCGATAAGCCAAAGCGTAGCAAAATTCCTGCCAACATGCCTAATACGACGGGTTGCGGAATCAATTTCATGGCACGCCCGAACAAGCCGGAGATGCCCAACAGTGCCACCGCCGCACCAGCAATAATGTACGCGCCGATGGCTTGCGGATAGGGATAGTCCACCAGACTCGTGACCAGCAATGCCGCGCCCGCCGTTGACCACGGGGCAAATAAGGGCTGCCGATACCACAACGACATAAAACAAGTGGTCAAGCCATTGCCGACTGCTACTGCCCACACCCATGAAGATGTGAGTTCGGCACTGAGTCCAGCATTTTGCGCCGCTTGCAAAACAATCAGCAAGGGACCCGTATAACCAACGAGCGTAATAATGAAGCCTGTCACGAATGCCGAGAGATTAACTGCCGTCGGCAAATCGCGCAGGTTGCGCCAAAAAGCAATTTGTGGAGGTATCATGCGTTATGCAAAAAGTGGTGTAAGTCCGATTACCCAACATACGCCTGAATCGCGGCGGTGTATAGTGCCGCTTGCTCCAAGTGGACAGCATGACCCGCGTTGGGGATGATACTCAATTGTGCATTGGGTAGGGCAGCGTGCATGTGGGTGGCAATGGTGGCAAATTTGCTATCCAATTCACCGGCAATCAACAGCGTGGGAATATCAATTTCGGGCAATTTATCCCACAGTGACGGCTGTACGCCTGTTCCCATGCCGCGCAGCATATTTGCCAATCCGGTGGGATGATTTTGTAAACGCAACTGCCGCACCCAAGAACGCACCTCATCGGGTAGTTGCTGTTGGCTTGCCCACATGGGCAAATTTTCCCAATGCTGGACGAATGCCGCCATGCCTTCGCGCTCAATAAAATCAGCGAGTTCGTTATCGGCTTGTTGGCGTTGGGCGCGTTCTGCGGCGTCTGCCAGCCCCGGTGAGCCGCTTTCCAGAATCAACCCGCCAACCAACATCGGGTAGGAATGAGCGAAATACAACGCCAACCGTGCGCCCAATGAATAACCCAATAATAGGCATTTTTCGATATTCAGGTCGGCTAACAGGCGCTCCAAATCTTCAGCAACGGTATACATCTCGCATTCTTCTGGCGCGGCGGGAACAAACGACTGCCCATGTCCCGGCAAATCTAGCGCCATCACCGCGAATTGCTGTGCCAAAGTTGGCATGACCCCGCGCCAATTTTGCGTACTCCCCGTGAAGCCATGCAGCAGCACCAGCGGTATCCCACTGCCTTGGATGTCTACATGATAAAAAATATCGCTATCGAGTTGGATGATGGGCATGAGCTATCGCTTTCCGTCGGTGATTATCCATAAATTCCCGGCATCATCGCATAGGTAACACCGTCCGGCGTTTGATACCGTTTGAGCATATCTGCCGTTAAACACGAATGAATGGGCAAGATGCACAACACATCCCCGACATTAATGCGTGCCAAAATATCGGGCGTAGTATGGATGATGCCGTGTTCCTGTGAGATGGATTTCACATACGTCTCTGGCAGTGGGGCAGACCATCCATTTTCGGCGGGCAGTACCACGCGCCCATAATACGGCGTGCCATCGGGCAGGGCGTCATAATCCCGCGAAAGATGGACTGCGCCGCCATACACAATCAGCACGTTCCGTTCAGGATGTTTGGCGACCACCGGACACGCCACCACCACACCAACATCTGCCACATCGCATGAACCAATCCGCACTTGTGTCATATCATAAAAGACAAAATTGCCGGGGCGAATTTCATCCACGCCACTAAAATCCGTCACGACTGAACATGATGGGGTATCGCCAATCGAAATTTTGATGTCTGCCATGCCGTGTTGAAGGAGCGCGTGTTGGACATGCTGCATTCGCTTGAGAACATCGGCATAAAGAGTCTGGATTGCCTGCGGATTACGCTTGACCTGATAGGTCTGCCCAGAATGCGTCAAAATGCCGTGCAGACGGAGTTTGTCCGCTGCCGTTACCGCATTTCCTACAGCCAGCACTTGTGTGGCATTCTCCCAAACAATACCTGTGCGTCCATAGCCGCTGTCTATTTTTAGCCAAATGTTGACCGGATGCTGTAAATTTGCTTGCAAAAATTGCGCGGTTTCCACTGATTCCAATACCAGATGTAGGTCAATCTGGGCTGCCAGCGCGTTAATGGCTGCAATTTCCAGCCAATTTACCGGGAAGGCAATGGTGATGTCGCGCCAGCCATGCGCCGCAAAATAGGTTGCCATGCTAACCGACGAAACAGTTATCGCAGTCACGCCTTCCGTTTTGAACCAATTGCCAATATCTGCTGATTGGTGCGTTTTGAAATGCGGGCGAAATGCCACGCCGTTCTGCCGCGCTTTGGCTGCCATGCGGGCAATATTGCGCTGAACAATCGTCGGGTTCAAAATCAGCGTCGGTTTTTGAATATCCATGACCATGCCTTCGTGCCGTGCGATTTATTTGTCGCGGTAATTATCTATCAGATGTATTCAGAATATCAATCGCACACGCTATCGCTTAACCAAAATAATAGTATAACGCATTTTTAGAGTAGTGTCATATTTTTGGAATGATTGTTATGTCGAGCGCAATCAATCGGTGTTGTTAGCATATCAACCTATAATCTTGCAGAGCATATGTAGAACAAATTACTTATCATGATAAATATCGAGACCTGCTGCAAACCAGCAGGTCTCTTCCTTATATATACTGCATATAAACTGCACGATGTATTTGATGATTTTTCTTTTTTTGCTGCTGCCAATACATGATAACAACTTATTGCACTGATAAAATATCAACGCGCATCCACAACCACTTATACAGTTTAATTGCACCACCATAGTTTAAAATTCCTGTCGTATATCGCACCTTATACGACATATAACTATAATCAGCATATCGCTTTATGTGTCCTTGGGCGGATTCATTTTCACAATCCGTTGCGCGATTTGCAGCGTCTCTTTTTCATGTTCTTCTAGCAGCCGTTTAAGGACTTGCCAGCGATTGCTCAATTGCCACCGTTTTTTGAGCAAGTCTAATGCGGTGCCGATTTCATGTTTGAGTTGGTCATCCTCTGCCATGTACTTTTCTCCCACAAAATAAGGCATTGCCTAATCGCAATGAGTCTGTTCAAAATGGCAGTCTTAGGCTGTTCAATGTGGTTGTTCCGGTGAAAACTGCCAACACAAAATAAAGTAATGCCAGCGTGGATAAACATGCAGAAAGTGCCGCAATCCACCAAAAGAAGCGCCACAAGATATATTGAATTGCCAGATAGAGCGCCATTGCCAGAATTAAAACGAAAAAAGCACCAACTGCTTGAAAAAATGAGGCTGTGCCTAGCCAATACAGCAACATAAAAATCGCCCATAGTGCCATATTTACGATGATTATCCCCAATGCCAACAATGGCACAGGATAAGCATCTGTCTGAAGAACCACCTGTTTTTCTGATTTGTTGGCGAAATCATCAAAATTATCATCTTGGCTTACGGTTTTTTGTGGAACTCGCTTGCGAAGTTTGAGCGATGGCATTGCTGGATATTCTTGTTTTTTCACTGGATATTTTTCGCGTTGTGGATTTAAGTTGCCGGGATTACGCATAATGCAGCCTCTAAACTTATTTTCACCATAAAGTCCAATGTAACCTGATTCTGTTCTATCCTTACCCCATCTTTTCTAGCGCCGCGCCGTCAATCAATCGCACACCCAAGTTATCTGCCTCTTGTCGCGTTTCGGCTGTAAAACTGCCCGGCGTTGCTAAATATGCCACACTCACGCCGATACTCGTTTTTTGCTTTGCCAAATCACGAACATACAAGGGTGAAATTGGTTTGTTGCGTTCTACACACTTCACAATGCCCACCAATACTGTGCCACGATATACACTAATATCCACCCCATTAGGCTCTGGCACAGTGCGCGTCCCACTCCGAGCAGCCACCACATTCGCTACTCGCTGCTGAAAAGTGCGCTTATCAATTTCCTGAGTTTGGGTAGGATTAGAAGGTGGTAATGTGGCAGTTTTGGGAAAATCAATCTCATCTGATACAGATTTCGGTGTCACTTCGCGGTTTGTCTGAGATGGACGGCGCGAAAATAACACGTAAAAGCCCATCACAACACCAATCATACCTAATACTAGCAAACCAAAAATCGGTGATAGTTCTAGTCCTTGAAATGATGTGCCTTGTACTGCGGGTAGATTACTACCGCGGGCTGCCAGCGTCATAATTGCTATCGCATACAAAAACGTCGTCAATGTCATCAGCCATGCGGTTATGTGCCAATAAAAGCGCCAATAAAGATAGACAATCCCTAACCACAACGGAATAAACAGTAACCCGCAACCCGCAAGTGTGATGGCTGGTATAGCGTAGCCAGCAAGAAAAACAGCGAGTGCAGCACTAAGCAACCAAATAGCTGTATTGGCAGCGATGAGTTTGAAAATCCAATAAGGAATACGGATGTGTACTTCACGGACGTTGGTCACTTCAATTATGGTTTTAGTCACGCTCTAATCCTAATACCTATGCAAATAAAACGAATATCATCAAAGCGCCTAACGGAAAGTTTTTTTCACTATGTGCGCTATTATAACATCCCTTTAAATCTACACCATAAATTGTTGGATAGTTTTAAATTTCAAAATATCGCTTTTTCAAAATACTGATGATGACCCATAAACCCGCCTATTGATGCGTCACCCATCACTGATTTGACTCAACCTGCACCCAAAATTCAGCCAACTATTTGCAAACAATGTGTATATCGGATATAGTATACACGTCTATCGTTGTTGATATTTGCACTATCAAAAATATTTACTTTTGGAAAAATATCACAGGGAGCAAGTATTATGAACAAAATTAGTAGACGTGATTTTATGAAAATGGGTGGTGCGGCTGCCCTTGCTGCGGCGCTCGCCAAAATCGCCCCATTTGCCCTCGCCCAATCCGATGTCACGGGCGAATTCCTACAATGGCATGTCCCCGCCGAAACCCCGATTGACATTGCTAACCTCACCTCTTTCCAAGAATATGTCAAACTGGCACTGCCGGGCGTGACGATTAATTGGGAATTTTTGAGCTATGCTGATATGTTGGACAAACTGCGCGTTGCGGTACGCGGTGGTGGCGGTCCGCATCTGGCAGTGCTGCCTATTTTGTGGGGCGTGGAATTTGCGGCAGGCGGTTTCTTACGTGAACTGACACCCGAAATGGTCGGCTTAACGGCGGATAACTTCTGGGCGAAGGCACTCAACAGCAATGTTTGGCAAGGCACCACCTATGGCTTGCCCACTAATAATGAAACCATGGCATTCATTTATAACAAAGCGATTTTTGAACAAGCTGGTCTCGACCCCGAAAAACCACCTGCAACATGGGCAGAAGTTGCCGAATTCTCGCGCCAGATTAAAGCCAATACGGGCGTGAGTGGTTTAGGCATGGTGGCGCGTTTAAATCACGGCAATACCCCCTTCCGGTTTATGCCTGTGATGTGGGCGTATGGCGGCAGTGTGATGGACGAAACTGAAGATAATCCCAAGTTTGAAGAAGTTCGCATCAATTCACCCGAAACCCGTGCTGCGCTGCAACTCCATTATGATATGTACGTGACCGATGAATCCGTGCCGCTGAGTGCGCTCGATAACAGCCAGACCGAAAACCGCGAATTGTTCTTGGCGCGGCAAGTCTCCATGATGATTAGCCATCCGTCTGAATTTGCGGTCTTGACCGATGCTGACCCCAGCATGGCGACGGAAGTGGCGTATGTCCAATATCCAGAGGGACCCGTGCGGCGGGCAGCCGTGTTTGGCGGCAGCAATATCCATGTCTTCAATCATATTGATGAAGCCAATGTCGCCGCGACCCACGAATACGCCAAAGTGCGCCTGAACCCAGAATGGTCGAACCGTTTGGCGTGGTTCTCTAACCCCGGCAACCTTGATGGCTTTGAAGACCCCTACTTTGAACTTCGCAAGAGCCAAGTAAAATTCTTGGAAGTCGGTACCAGCATGTTGGAATTTGGCGTGCCATTCCCGGTTATCCCAGAAGCCGCTGAAATCATGAACTTGGTTATACCCACCATGATTCACAACGCGCTCACCAAAACCATGTCCATTGATGATGCCGTCGTGGATGCCGAAGCCAAAATTCAAGAAGTGTTGGCACGCCGCGCCTAATACGCATGATGAGGTTATCGCTCTAGTGGGGCGATAGACGAAACAGTGTGGTGATGTAACAAGATATAAGCAACATAAGGGCGTGCCACAGTGCGCCCTTTATGCCCACCTATTCGGCTATCTCCCATCAACAGCATCCCATTCATGCCTCCCTTCCGTTCTGCACCAAAGAAGTTGAAAGAGGTACCAATG
>JALHOR010000130.1 GCA_022842885.1 Anaerolineae bacterium | reverse complement strand
TAAACTACATACCGCCTAAAGGCGGTAGCTTTGTTGAGGCGAGTGAAACTCGCCTTTAGAATTTATCATCATCCACACTGAAATTATCACTCTCATCATTTGGTTTTTCATCATGAGAGGTAATATACTGTTGGATCATCTCATCGGTGACATTCCCGGTGGTGACGGCAAAATAGCCGCGTACCCATAAATGCCGTCCCCAATAGCGCCGCTTTAGTTCACTATATTCTTGCAAGAGCTTGCGACTGCTGTGTCCCTTTAACCTTTGGACTAACTCACTCACCGCGATATTCGGTGGCACAGAGACTAACAGATGCCCATGATCTTTGGACACATGACCACTCAGAATTTGCACATTCAGCGTATTACAGATTTGGCGAATGATCTCACGAGTGCGCGTGCCAATACTAGCGGTGAGTATCGGATACCGATATTTCGTCACCCACACCAAATGATATTTTAAGTCGTAGACCGCGTGGGCACTTTTACGATAGGACATGAGCCAAGATGTATAGAGTTCGATTTTCATCCATTAATCATAGCGTCCGTGCGAATTTGTTGCCACCTACGTCGGCAACAAATTCACCACGACCTGAATGCTGAAAGCACCCACCTAAAGGTGGGGGTTTTGAACCCTATTTACAGACAATAAAAAATTTTGTTAGTGGCATTATCATAGTTCTGAACCGAGAATCCAAAAAGCCCATTGTGGGGATGGGCTTATGGTGTGCCGAGGGCCGGAATCGAACCGGCGACACTGCGATTTTCAGTCGCATGCTCTACCAACTGAGCTACCGCGGCGCGTGAGGAGTATATTAGCAAATGGTGTCCTTATCGTCAAGATAGAGATAATGGCTAGGCAGAATGCGTATTGTGGGATAACTCAATTGATAATCACAAAATTAGCGACGGTTACTGTAATTCTTATGGGATTTCTACTTTGGCAGCAGCAGCAGTGGGGTTATAATCAATGGTAATCAGCCATGGGAGTTTACTGGAATGACCGATTATTTAGAATTGGTGTTGGCAGCGCAGCACGGCACTGATGACGAACAGCACGCAGCATTTAATGAACTGGTAGCACGTTTTCAGGGCATGGTGTTTTATGCGGCATATCGCATTCTGGAAGACCGCCCACTGGCAGAAGATGTGACGCAAGAAGTATTTTTAACGGCATATCTGAATCTGCACCAACTGCGGCAGCCAGAAGCCTTTCCCGCTTGGCTGCGGCGCATCGTCATGACGCGCTGTAATCATCAAACGCGCGGTATTCGCCCAACCTTAGAATCGCTGGATGACCGCCCGGATTTTCCGTCGGATATGCATGACCCAGCCGACGTATTTGAAGAAACCGAACTGCTGCTGCGCGTTCAAAATGCGCTGCGGGCATTGCCGGAACATGAACGGTTGGTGACGGAAGGCTTTTATCTCAAAGGCGAATCGCAGCGTGAACTATCGGAACGCTTACAAATTCCGGTGACGACGGTCAAAAAACGCTTGCAGTATGCCCGCGAACATTTGCGTGCCATCATTGGCGATTTGAACGCCGCTGTAGATTATGCCATTGCCGGGGTGCTGCCACGCAAACCAGAGATGCAGCCCCAACCCATCTATATTTATCGATCACAACCGGAAACGCCGGACGAAGAATAATTCGCGTGGTTATGCCCCGCCTGATTTATGTGTCGCTCATGCGGCTGCCAACGGAAAAAGCGCATGGCTTACAAATCATGCAAAATTGTGAGGCGTTGGCAGCGGCGGGCTTCGATGTAACTCTATGGGTAGCGCGGCGCATCAATACACCAGCGATGCGCCAAATTCAGGATGTATATGCCTATTATGGTGTGCAGCGCAATTTTAAGATTGTGCGTATCCCTATCCTTGACCTAATGCCATTGGCAGGCGGCAACCCCACCTTAGAACGTTTGCCATTTTATCTCCACGTCATCACCTACATTTTTATGCTGCTGCTGCGAAGTATGTTTACTCGCGCTGAGGTATATTATTCCCGCGATGAAACGCTGCTGTTTACATTGAGTCTCATTAAAGCGCGGCATAAACTCGCTTATGAGGCACATCTTTTTTCGCCAACGCGGCGCGGCGCATGGTTACAAGCGCAAGTCGTCAAACGTTGTGGCAGCAGCATCGCCATCACCCCCAAATTGCGCGACGATTTAATTGCCCAACGCGGTGCAGACCCGGCACGAGTCTTAGTCGCGCATGATGGTATTCGCGCTGAACGTTTCCAAAACATGCCCACACAAGCAGCAGCGCGGCAAAAAATGGGTTGGCGCGACGATGTTTTTATCGTTGGCTTTGTGGGCAGGCTGTATATGCTCAACATGGATAAAGGCGTTGGTACGCTGGTTGCGGCATTAGCGAAAGTTGAGGGTGTTGCGTTGGCATTGGTCGGTGGACCCGATGAGATGGCAGATGCCTTAAAAAAAGAATGGCTGGCAAAAAAATTACCCCCAGAAAATTTTTTGTATGCCGGGCATGTGCCGCCAGATGACGTGCCAGTGTATTTGAGCGCCTTTGATGTGTGTGCCATGCCACATCCATTTACACCTCAATTTGCCTACTACACATCGCCGCTGAAATTATTTGAATATATGGCAGCGCGGCGGGCAATCGTCGCGTCTGATTTGCCGGGATGGGCAGATGTGGTGCAAGATAAGATTCATGCGCTGCTCGTACCAGCGGGTGATGTGGTGGCGCTGGCGGCGGCAATTCAACGGTTGAAAGAGGATGCGCTCTTGCGAAAAAATCTCGCCGATGCCGCCTATGAACGTGTGTTGGTGCATTACACTTGGTCTGCCCGCGCCGCCCTGATTCGGGAGTTTGTGATGAATCGTAGCGATGTGGAGAATGCAAAGGACATAGAATATGTCAAATAAATATGATCCCAAACAGATTCAGGCACTAACACAACGCGAACTTATACGTCAGCGCCCTGGCTTGTTTATCGGTGGGCGAGACCGCCGCGCTTTGCATCAGATGGTGTATCAAGTGCTGGCTAATGTCCTTGATGAAGCAATGAACGGTTTGTGTAGCCATATCTGGATCACATTGCTGCCGGATAACGTTGTAAAAATTCAGGATAACAGTCCGGGCTTGTCAGTAGATGCAATTTCAGAAGCGGGACGAGAGATGCTGGAAATAATCATGACCACCAGTGTTCGCTGGAAGGTTAGATTTCCACCAGACCATTACCGCGTCTCCGGTGGGTTGTATGGGGTTGGATTAGGTGCTGTGAATCTTCTCTCCAGCCATTGCACCGCCGAAGTTGCCCATGTGGGGTTCATTTGGCGGCAAAGTTATCGGGAAGGTGTGCCACAAACGCCTGTTGAAAAAATTCGCCCCATGAATCCTGACGAAAGCACCGGAACAACCATCACATTTCAGCCAGATTTTACTATTTTTCAACCGAATACCTTTGATTTTGACTTGATTGCCCAACGGTGTCAGGAATGCACTTATCAAATTTCAGGGTTGACCATGACCTTGCGAGATGAGCGCGAAACAACCATCCGAGAAAAAACATTTTTCGCGCCAGAAGGCTTAGTTTCGTGGATAAAAGCATTAAACGCCGGAAAAACAGCGGTACACCCTCCGATATACATTCACCAAGAAATCACAGCGCGAAATCGGCAGTATGAAGAGGTTAATATGCTGATTGAATTGGCGTTCCAATATGTCGAAAGTGATGAAATCACCGAAATTGCTTATCTGAATATTGTGCATACATTACAATCTGGCACGCATTTGGATGGATTACATGCCGGTATTCGCAAGATGATGAAGAAGCATTCGCCGAAGGTGCGTTACTGGCGTGATATTGCACCGGGTTTTACCGTCATCATGAATATTCGTCATTCTGACCCGACGTTTGAGAACGCCATAAAAACAAAACTGATGAACCCTGAAGTCAAAAACGCTGTCGAAAAAGTTGTGATTGCCGCGTTGAAACAGCAACCGCAGATTGTTGAAGCAATTGCCCACAGATTTACGCTATAAATTGGGCGATAATAAGATTTACAACTCCTAACCGGACTACTGCGTAACAGTTCACATTGAGACTTATCATCGGATAACGATTTATGAATCAATTGGTATTCTATTTAAATTATGCCTTCCGCAATATTCGGCGCGGTGGACGCTGGACAATGCTGGCGATTTTTTGCATCGCGGCGGGCGTTGCCACCATTGTCGCGCTGCGGAGTTTGGGCTTATCCATCGGCGATTCGCTCACTGGCACGATTCGCCAAGATAACAAGGGCGATATTCGCATCAGCAAGCGCAACGGCGGCGGCGAAGATTTTGCCAGTTTTTTCACCTTTGGCGAAGATGCCCCGGCATTCACCCAATCGGAGACAACGCGCATCGCCCAATGGGTCGCCGACCGCAACGGCACGCTAACCAGCTATGTGCGTGGCGGCAGTTTCCAAGTAACCAAATTGGATGAAACCGGTGCCGGGCGTCCCCAATTTTTGAGTGCCTATATCATTGACCCAGCGACTTATCCCCCCACGCACACCATTACCGCGCTTGAACCTGCGGGTGTGCCATTGGCGAGTTTATACACGGCGGGCAATGATATTGTCATTAGCGATAATCTGGCACAATCGCAAAATATGGGTATTGGCGACAGCGTGCGCGTGACGGGTACAGAAGAAGTTTTTACGGTGGTCGGCATTGTCGCCACCAGCAATGAAGCGGGCTTGCGCGATACCTTTGGCGCGTTTTTCGGGTTTGTATATATGGATATTGCCGATGCACGCGCCACCTTGGGCGATGGCATTGACCCCAATAATATCGCTATCATGCTGCCTGAACCGCTGACTGCCGCCACTGCCGAACAAGCCGAAAATGACCTGCGTAACTTTTTAGATCGGGTCAGCATCCAAACTGCGCCGGAACTGCTGGAAAGTTACCAGAATATCTCGCAAATCATCGGTGATTTTATTGTCGTGTTGGGCTTGGGGGCGCTGCTGATTGGCGGTGTGGGCATCATGAACACGATGCTGGTCATGGTACGCCGCCGCACGATAGAAATTGCCGCGCTCAAGACATTTGGGCTAAAGGGCAGGCAAATCGGGGCGATGTTCCTATCAGAAGGCTTGTTATTGGGTTTAGCGGGCAGCACCATCGGCAGCGTGATTGGCGTGCTGCTGAGTGGCATCGTGAATCGCTATGGCGAAACATTTTTGCAGCAGGCACTCCCTTGGCGCTTGTACCCAGAGGCGCTCTTATATGGCTTTAGTTTAGGGATGCTGGTCACGATTATTTTTGGCACAGCCCCGATTTTGACCGCATTACAGATTCGTCCCGGCACGATTTTACGCCCGAATGATACGCCGCTGCCGCGCATGGGCATCCTGCAATCGCTCTTGTTGATGCTGGTGGTGACGCTGGCAATTGGCTTGATTGTCGGGCAGATTATTCAACCATCGTTTGGCTTATCAGAACGAATTACGCCCGAAACACCGTATATTGTGGGTATCATTGGCGTTGCCGCGACCCTGCTCTTTTTGGGCTTGATGGTCGGGGTATTGTGGGTCATCGTGTGGTTGATTGGCAAACTGCCCGCATTTGGCAGTGTGGATGCCCGCTTGGCACTGCGAAATTTATCCACCAATCGGCTGCGAACCGCCACAACCTTGTTGGCATTATGTTCCGGCATGTTCGCCCTCAGCAGCATCACCTTTGTAGGCGAAGGCACCCGCGAAATTTTGAATTTGCAATTATCGCAGCAGTTCGGTGGCAATGTATTGGTGTTCCCATTAGCACCCGGCAATTTGGCGAGTGTGGGTGAATTTGCCATTGATGCCGCGCTGCAAAATGTCGCCGGCATCACCTATCGCACTGAACTCGGTTTTTATAATGACAGCCTCGAATTGGTAGCCATAGATGGTGTGCCAATAGATGAGGTGATTGCCCAACTTCCCACCGATATGCAAGCCTCTATCAATCCCGATGAGCCGCCAACAGCCGCGACGCCTGCCGATAACAATAATCAAGGCGGCGGCGGTTTTCGTCGTCCGCAAATGAATCGGGATATTGTGGATGAATGGTCTTCGACATCCGTATGGGACACAGAAAATCCGGCGGTGTACCAAAATAATGTAGTCGCTGTTGGACGCACTTTAACGCTGGCAGACCGCGGACAGGCTTTCATGGTTGCGCCGTTAGAGAATGCTACACCGTTGGGGATTATCGTGGGGTCAAAATTGACGTATCGGGTAGATGGACAATCCTACGAATTTGAGATTGTCGGACTCACCAGCCAATCCTTCGGTTTTTCCGGCAATGGTCCCACCATTCCGCCGGATGTGCTGACTGTCGCGCCGGACTTCCGGTTGTATGCCTTCCAGATTGAAAAAGAACATGTGAATGAGGCATTGGTGTCGCTTTCGACGATTCGCATTCCGCCCACATTTTCGCTGGATGTGACGTTTATTGATAGTTTAATCGGGCGTTTGATTACCCAATTTGCGGCAATTCCGACGATTGTGGGGTTATTATCGCTGTTGGCAGCCGCCGTCATTATGGCGAATACGGTAGCACTCGGCACTTTGGAACGACGGCGGCAAATTGGTATTCTGAAATCGGTGGGCTTAAAGAGCCGCCGCGTGTTGGTCATTATGCTCATCGAAACCACACTGATTGGCTTGTTGAGCGCCGCATTGGGCATTGGCTTGAGTTCTATTTTTATCACGCTGTTTACCGGGCTGCTTGGCACAGCGATTCCGCTGCCGCGTGATGCGCGGTTGGTAGCAGTGGCATTGGTCGTTGCAGCAGTTTTGATTGGCTGGTTGGCAACATTCTTGAGCGCCGGGGTCGCCGTCCGCGAGCGCGTCATGAATGTGCTGCGCTACGAATAACGAACTGGATAAAAGTTATGCCCTTGCGGAATTCGCGCTGGCTGCCACCTATTTTTTGTTTGGTGGCAGCTTTCGCATTAAGCATGATATTGGCGGCACGGCTGAATGCTGCGCCAGCGGTTGTACAGACCACCGCCGCTGATACCCAGATTCTATTCAGCGCGAATCGCAGCGTTGTGTTTTTTCCGAGCGATTGTGTGCAATTGATGTGGGATGTCGTCAATACACTGCGTGTCATCGTGAATGATGAACTGCTGCCCGCCGCAGGTGAACAAATATTTTGCCCTACTGCCACTGCTATGCCCCGCCTCAATGTCATGCTCATGGATAGTTCTGAACAGGATTACACGCTCACCATCGAGATTTTGGCACTGCAACCACTGACTTGGGTGCTGCTGATGGGGGCGATGTTTTTTGGCTTGGTCGGCTTTGTTTGGCTAATTAGCCTGTTTGCTGTGAATCAGGGCAAACAGCTTGTCCGCATCTTATTTGCAACTTTATTCGGGTTGTTGGTGGCATTAGGCGTGCTAGAAATTGCGCTGCGGGTATATTTCAACGCGGCAGGCACAATTGAGCAAAAAATCATGTATACACTGTCGCTGGAAGAAGTGCGGGCGCGGCAACTCAACATCGTACATTTGCCCTACGTCAGTTATGTGCCAGCGCCCGATTACGAAGGACATAATGCGCTCGGTTATCGCGGCGCAGAAATTGCCATTCCCAAACCAACCGGTGTTTTTCGGATTTTGGCATTGGGCGGTTCCACCACCTACAGTACTAGCACCGACGCTGAAGACTCATATCCGGCGTGGCTGCAAACGATTCTGCGCGATGAGTATGGCTATAACAATATTGAAGTGATTAACGGCGGTGGCAGTGGGTATACCACTTGGGAAATTCTGGCGAATTTTACGTTTCGTGGCTTAGAACTTGAACCCGATTTGATTTTATATTACGAAGCGGTCAATGATTTGGTCGTGCGAGAACGCAGCAGCATTGATTGTTATCGTGGCATGAATCCGCTGAGGGGCATTAATGCGTTGCGCGGCTTGTTTGTAGAACGTGCGGCACCGTTTCCTCCGTCTACATTGTATCGCGTTTTAGCCGTGAATTTTGGCTGGATGCCGAATCCACTGGCACTCGATTCGTCGTTTGAGCCAGCGCGGGTTACTTGTGCGCCGGATGCCGCCAATATCACGCTGGCAGACCGCTTACAAGCCAACGCGCCCATTTATTATGAGCGCAATATTCGCAATTTAATCTTACTGGCGCAAGCGAACAACATTCAGCCCGTGCTGTCGTCGTGGGCATATCATGTGGATGCTGGACGCCCAGACTTATGGCAGCAAGGCATCGCTGACCATAATGCCATCACGCGCCGTCTCGCCGACGAATTGGCAGTGCCATATGTGGATTTGGCAGCCAATTTTCCGGTAGAGGCTTCTTTTTGGGATTTAGACGGTTTCCACATGCTGCCGCCCGGCACCCAAGAACAAGCGCGACAGTACGCGGCGTTTCTGGTCGAAAATGAGTTGCTGCCGTGAGCAAATGAAGCTGCGAATAATTTTAAAATTCAACAACCCCCAAAATACCAAACTCATTAATTTGGCGTGGGGGTCGGCGTAATTGTTAAGGCAGCAGACGTGGCGATAGCATTCAGCGTCGCATTGACGTTCATAGGCAGTGCCGTGGCTGTACCGCGCAAAAATGCCCGGTCACGGGTCGAAGCGGCTTCTACTGTTGCTGGAAAATTAACCGCATCATTGGTAGACCGGGGCAGCAAGCCTTCTAATGTCGGATAGACCAACGTCGCAATCATCGCATCTTCGATAGCTTGTTCCGTCGCATATTCATCCTGCGGAAATGCCACCAAACCGTTGCCAATCAAATAAACGGAAGCAACAAACATCAGCCCCACAATGAGTCCCATCGCGCCAAAAATGCGCCGATTGCCGCGCAAACGGTCTTCGCCCAATTCCAACCGCCGCAAATGTCGAATCAAACTGCCACGTTTGTAGCCAGCGCGGAAATCCAACGGCTGATTTTTATTCAGCGATTCCGGCAAGGGTGTGTTATCTAGCAAAATCGGCACAAGCCGCTGCTGCTTTTTGTGGGCAGTTTCAATGGCTTGCTGAACCGTTTCATCGGACTGCGACGCTGCCGAGACCAAAACCAGCAAATAATCAAAGTCCATCTTGAAGGTGATGCGCGTTAAATCCTGCTGCATTTGTTCTGCCAGCTTCAAATCTTGGCTGGCACAGGTGATATTGAGCATGGGACATCTTTCCGCAATGGGTCACGATTTTAGCCGCTGTAGTGTACTATCGCAGCTAGAGAGGATGGGAAGAGGCAAATCAGCATTTTGTGAAAAAAGGCGCATATTCAATAGTGCTGAGTGCTGAGGACAAAGTATTGAGTCAAACCCCTCAGCGTTCAGAGGTTGTTTTACATTTGTAATTTTCTATAATTTTTAGCCACAGAAGTAAATCAACCGCCAAAGCGCCAAAAACGCCAAGAGGCATGAATAATATCACTGCACTCTTGGCGTCTTCGCAGTTCAAATACTTATGCCCCCACAGGCAGGAAGAAAAATGCCAAGCCGACAATGGCGTATACTGCCAGCAGCATTGCGCCTTCCAGCCAATTGCTTTCGCCATCCTGCGCGATGAACGCCGCTATCAACGAAGCCGCCACTAATGTAATTAATTCAAACTCATTGAACACCAACAGCAGCGGCTCAGGACTCAGGAACAGGCTTAAAAAGACCAACACGGGCGCGACAAATAAGGCAATCTGCAAACTCGAACCAAGCGAGACTGCCATACTGAGTTCCATCTTATTTTTATAGGCGACGATTACCGCTACCAGATGTTCGGCGACATTGCCCACCAATGGAATGATGATAATGCCGATGAAAATTTCAGATAAACCAAGCGTCACCGTGACACTTTCGACAGCACCCACCAGAAATTCGCTCATGAAGACGATGCCTGTGGTCGCAATTGCCAGCACAATGAGCGAAAATCGGACTGACCAACGGGCTTTATGATGGTCTTGGGCGGTATCGCTGTGTCCATGCGGGTCGCCTTTGCCAGAGGTAAAGCTGTAATACAGATTCAAGCCGTACAAAATAATCAGAATAAGGGCTACGCCTTCGCTAAAGCCCAATTCAGCGGCTTTATCTTGCTGAATTGCCACGTCAAACAATGACGGAATCAGCAAGCCAACCACCGCCAAAATTAGCAGGGTGGCATTTACCGATGCGGTGCGTCTATCAAAAACCTGCACGCCATTTTTTAAGCCCCCCGCCAGCAAGCTGAGTCCTAAAACCAAGAGCAAATTGCCCAAGATTGACCCAGTGATGGAAGCGCGGACAAGTTCCACCAAGCCTTCGCGCAGCGCAAAAATCGTGATGATGAGTTCAGCAGCATTGCCCAAGGTGGCATTTAACAGCCCGCCGAGTTTTGGTCCAGTATGGTGGGCAAGTTCTTCGGTAGCTTCGCCGATAAAATCTGCCAGCGGGATAATTGCCAGCGCCGAAAAGAGAAAAACCAGCGTTGGGTCGGCGTGCGTCAGTTCCATGAAGACGGCAATAGGAACAAACACCAGCAAACAATAAACAATTTTGTCGAATAAGGAGGCTTCCATGAAGCGACGCAGAATGGGGTTCTGGCTTTTAGCAGCGGCAGACATAATATGTTCCTTTTTAGGTGATAATGCCAAAATAGCGAGTGAAATTCATTGGGTGGTTATGCAAAGCTATCGTCATGATGAGAATTCCATGAAGAGCATTATACCCAAATTCGACTAATCCTTCGATTTTGACCTTACTCTTATATATCCGGGTTCGACAGTTACAATCGCTGCATCCTCTAACTCAGCCGCATACTGCTGAAGAATTTGTATACAAATAGCACACAGTACATCGTGTCCTGCTTCTTTCAATGGAATTAATAATTTATCAGACACGCAGGAATCAAGTAATATTTTCAGGCGGATTCTCAAACAGAGGTCATGTCATTTTATCCCGATGCCAGCAAGCGCGGCACAATGCGATCCATCAACACTGCCGTATCTTCAATAGATTGAAAATCATCGGCATACGACAAGACGTTGAGTTGTGGGTCATAACTCCAGAAACCAGCGGCATCGTACAGATACCGAATATAAGTATAACAAATGCCCAACACAACCCGCGAATACACGCTGTATGCCATCATTGGAAAAAATAAAATAATGCCCCGGTCATGCAAATACAGCACAATGCCCATATTGTCATTGGGATAATGCAGTTCTATATCATCGCCGGGTGCCTGCACCGGGATTAAGGTGGGGTCGAGCCGCAGCATGTGGCGTGCCAATGCTTTGGTCTTAAGGCGTTTGACGGGCCAGAATAATTCTGGGTGGTCGCGCCGCTGCCCATTATCGTACAGCCATTCAATCATCGCTGGCGTTAATTTCCCGGTTTTGGGGACGTATAGATGAATTTCGTAAATCATGGCATCCGTGTAAAATGTCAGATGTAATGAAGCGTATCATAGCAGTCGCACAGCGTTTTGCAAATTCAAGATAGCCACATGAGCTTCTACAACGGATAAACTATGACCTATGTAAAACCTACTGCCAAGCAAAACGAAAAACAACCAGCACCAGCAGCACTGCCTGTCCACGATTCTATGCCAAAAATCATTGCGCCGCTGCCCAATTACACGCTGTCTACGGTGTGTCCGGCGTGCGAAGCCGAAACATTCCGGTTGGCATGCAAGGTACGCTGCCCGCGCTGCGGTTTCATGTGGGATTGCAGCGAGTTGTGACACTCATTTGTAATAGATGCGCCCGACCAACCGCCCCAAGCGCAGTTCGTCGCCGCTGTTAATGGTATAGGGGCGCTCTGGGATGAGCTTTTCGCCATTGATGTAGGTGCCATTGTAGCTGTCTAAATCCACGATTTCGATTGGGCGCTTGGTGGCATCCATCTGAAGATGACGGCGTGATACCCCTTTGTCTTTGGCATCGTATTCGGATAAGTCTACCGTGACGGTAACATCACCTTCATTGCGCCCGACAATCATTTCTGGGCGACGTTCAATTGCCAACGGATTATCCGAGCCATTGACATAAATGACGATGGGGCGATATGTAAATAACCCTTGTTCGAGTTCGGCAGTATCTTTATGGCGGAGTTTGCGCGTGACAATTTTATCAAGCAGGGTATCATACAAATCCGCCTTACATTTATCGCACACTAACACAGCAGTATCATTATCATGACCACAATTAGGGCAAAGCATAACCTGTTTCCTTACCTATCACTCCGGCATCGTACTCTCTATTGCAAAGTAGGACATCCTCTATAGGATAACATCATTGTATATTGCGGAAACTTAAGGGGCAACTATTTTTATGGGAACTTTGTACTTGGTGGCGACTTCTATCGGCAATCTGGAAGATATGACGTTACGGGCATTACGCATCTTGCGCGAAGTAACGCTCATTGCTGCCGAAGATACGCGCACTGCTAAATTTCTGCTGAATCATTACGACATCAAGACCCCTGCCACCAGCTACCATGAATACAACAAACTGAGCAAATTAGATGCCATCTATAACGCGCTGGCAGCCGGCGATGTAGCACTTGTCAGCGATGCTGGCACGCCCGGCATTTCTGACCCAGGCTATGAACTGATTAAAGGCGCGATTGACCGCGGCTATCCGATTGTGCCGATTCCGGGAGCAAATGCCGCGATTTCTGCGTTGATTGCGTCAGGTCTGCCTACGGATAGTTTCACATATCTGGGATTTTTGCCAAAAAAAGCCGCTGCACGCCGTGACTTATTGCATACCCTCAAGACCGAAAAACGCACATTGATTGCCTATGAAAGCCCGCATCGCTTGAATGAAACACTTGCCATCATTGCGGAAATTTTTGGCGACCGTCCGTTGTGTGTGGCACGCGAAATCACCAAATTGTTTGAAGAATTTTTCCGGGGAACGGCGCAGCAAGCATTAGACCGCTTCGGTGGCGAAAATCCCAAAGGCGAAATTACGCTGGTTATTGGCGGCGTACCCGAAGAAGCCGCAGTTTGGGATGAAGCGCGAGTCCAACGCGAACTAGAAAAACGTATTGAGGCGGGCGACTCGTTGAATGCCGCTGCCAAAGCCATTGCTGCCGAATCCGGTTGGAAGAAAAACGATGTCTATGCGTTGGGGTTGGAAGATTGAGTATAATGAAACGGGTAAATTGATATTGGTCGAACCTGATGAGTAAAACCAAACATTCTCTACCCTTATTCTCTGAAATGCATTTTGTTTCATCGCTCTCACTGGAAGAAGCGGTTCATCTCATCGGGCAGCAGGCAAGCCCAGAAATACCTATTACCATGGTGGAGGTAGACAGCGATACATTCAAATTTAAATTGGATGACGCCGGGGTGGATATTCATGGTACATTACGCCGCTGGCAAGGAACATTCACGCGATTAGACTGTCGTAGTGATGTTGAACCAGAAACAAAAAGAGGACAAAGCGTAAAGTTACTCTTTTTATTCCCAACAATTTATATAATTTTTGTGATTATCCTAGCACCGCTAATGGAGCTAAACATAACCCTTTTTCAGGCTATGGCACTCTTTTTTGTGATGTTTATATTATGCTGGATAATGTTTCTTAACTCCCTACCAGTACGAAAACTAAATACGCATGTATCTGCTGCACCAAATATCCGTTTGCGTGACCAACTCCTTGATAAATTGATAGATACTTTTCAAAAATATGGGCAAGTTTCGCTGGATGGCACTGGGCTTGAAGAAGCCACCAACGAAAATCCGAATTTTGTGATAGATGAACTGCCGCAATATAAGACACAAGGGAAATAGAATACGCTGAATTATAATCGCCATAGGACACGCCAAACATGAAAAAAGCATCTTCCTTGCTGTTAGTGATACTTATAGGCATCGCAGGCATCGTTTTCATGAGTCAGATAAAGATTCTGGCTCAATCCCCTATCATAAAAGAGGTGCTGACTCTGGGTGAAATGTCACCCACAGATGATCCCTTTTTGCGGGGGCGTTTTTATCGCCCGGATGAACAAATTTATGCGAAAAATATTGAAAATGCATGGCAATTTTTCAACACCAATCATGAACCGTTGGCGAAGATCCCACTACCCGCAACGATTGCGTATTCGGGTCTAACGTGGAGTCCCGATGGGACAAAAGTGGCGATTGCATTGTTCTACGACTTGGGAACACAAATTTGGTCAGTTAGCAGCGATGGGCGTTTGGTTGAATTATTGTATACCGAAGATTTTGAACATGATGAAGGCTGGAAAGCGGATAGC